>NZ_KV838080.1:59217-88853 GCF_001838645.1 Neisseria sp. HMSC70E02
CCTTGTCCTGATTTAAATTTAATCCACTATACAACTTCTGTTTCAGACGACCCCTTACCCATAAAAAACCGCAGGGATAAACCTGCGGTTTGCTGTTTTACAGTTTGCTGTCTTCGCTGTCGAGGAAGCTTCTGAGGCGGTCGCTGCGGGTCGGATGACGCAGTTTGCGCAGGGCTTTGGCTTCGATTTGACGGATACGTTCGC
Organism: Neisseria sp. HMSC70E02; assembly: GCF_001838645.1. Lineage (NCBI taxonomy): Bacteria > Pseudomonadati > Pseudomonadota > Betaproteobacteria > Neisseriales > Neisseriaceae > Neisseria > Neisseria sp. HMSC70E02. The sequence goes on from NZ_KV838080.1 coordinate 59,422, forward strand.
GGGTTACGTCAAACTGTTTGCCGACTTCTTCGAGCGTGTGGTCGGTATTCATGTCGATACCGAAGCGCATACGCAGGACTTTGGCTTCGCGCGGGGTCAGGCTTTCGAGGATTTCTTTGGTGACTTCGTGCAGGCTGGTGTACATCGCGGCGTCTGCAGGGGCAACGTTGTTGGCGTCCTCGATGAAGTCGCCCAAGTGCGAATCGTCGTCGTCGCCGATCGGGGTTTCCATCGAAATCGGCTCTTTGGCGATTTTCATGATTTTGCGGATTTTGTCTTCCGGCATTTCCATCAACTCGGCAAGTTTGGCAGAATCGGGCTCTTCGCCGGTTTCTTGCAGATACTGGCGGGAGATTCGGTTCATCTTGTTGATGGTTTCAATCATGTGCACCGGAATACGGATGGTGCGCGCCTGGTCGGCAATCGAGCGGGTAATCGCTTGGCGGATCCACCATGTTGCGTAGGTGGAGAATTTGTAGCCGCGGCGGTATTCGAACTTATCGACCGCCTTCATCAAGCCAATATTACCTTCCTGAATCAAATCAAGGAACTGCAAACCGCGGTTGGTGTATTTTTTGGCGATGGAAATCACCAGGCGCAAATTTGCCTGAATCATTTCCTGCTTGGCGGCTGCAGTTTCTTTTTCGCTCGACACCATGTTTTTGTTGATGTCTTTCAGCTCTTCGATGGAAATGCGGGTTTCTTTTTCCATGTTTGCCAACTCGGTTTGTTTTTCGAGGATGGCGTGGCGGAAGCGGTCGAGTGCGTCGCTCCAGACCCTGCCTTTGGCGACTTCTTCTTCCACCCATTTCAGGTTGGTGATTTCGGGCAGGAAGTTTTGGATGAAGTAGTCGCGTTCCATATGGACGCGGTCAAGGCAGATGTCGCGGATTTCGCGTTCAAGCTTGCGGATGTTTTCGACACGGCTGCGCAGGTTGCCGCTGAGGCTTTCGATTTGGCGGGTGGCGAAACGGACTTCCAAGAGCTTGTTGGCGATAGCGTCGCGGTGTGCCAGATAATCGGGGTGGCGGCTGTCGTGTTTTTCCAGCTTTTTGATCATCTTGCCGTATTCGCTTTCGATGAAGGCGAAGTGTTCCAGCACTTTTTGCTTCAATTCGGCAAGATGCGCGGCGGACATGGCTTCAGAGTCGCTGCCGGAATCGTCGTCATCATCGTCTTCATCTGCTTCATCTTCTTCACTGCTGCCGGAATCGTCGTCGTTTGACGCGCTTTCCAAGTGTCCCAAGCCCAATTCGTTGAGCAACACTTCGTTCGGGTCGATAATGGCTTCGACCACTTCGTCCACGCGGATTTCATCCTTGCGAATTTGCTCGATCAGCTCGAGGATTTCGGCAATGGAGCCTGGACAGGCGGAAATTGCCTGCACCATGTTTTTCAGGGCGTTTTCGATTTTTTTGGCGATGATGATTTCGTCTTCGCGGGTCAGCAGGTCAACCTGCCCCATTTCGCGCATATACATACGCACGGGGTCGGTGGTTCTGCCGAACTCGGAATCCGCGCTGGACAAGGCGGCTTCGGCTTCGGCAACGGCATCGTCGTCGGTTACGGCGGCGGCGTTGTCGCTCAACAAAATATCTTCCGCATCAGGCGCCTGCTCGGTCACTTGGATGCCCAAGCCGGAAATCATGCTGACGATGTTGTCGATTTGATCCGCATCGGACATATCGTCGGGCAAGGCGTCGTTGATTTCGGAATAAGTGATGTAGCCGCGTTCCTTACCCATGATGATGAGCTGGCGCAGGCGGGCGCGCTGCTCTTCGAGGGTCAGCGGACGGTTGTCGTCCTGTTCTTGATAGTCTTCGTGATTTTGGTCTTTAGACATGGATTACTTTCTTGATCTGATGGTGTGCCAACGGTTTGCATGATGCACCTGAAGGCGGAACAGAGTTACAACCGATTTAAATTCAATCTGCCGGGTTGTAACGCTGAGGTCGTCTGAAAGCTCTTTGGAACGGGTGTTCTGCGGGATCATGTTCGCAGCTTGGGACAATGCTTTTCTGACGGCCTGAAGGTTGCTGGATTCGGCAGGGATTGCCGTTCGTTCAATTTTGCTTTGCGGTCAAAAGCGACAGCAAGAGTTTTTTTTCATTTTCATTCAAACCCGATTGCAGGCTTTTCTGCTTGAGGGTTTCGATTTGTTGGTATTTTAACTCGTTAAGGAGTTTCTTCATGCCGATTTGGAAGTTCTCGCGGTCTTCTTCGCCTCCGCCTTCCATTTCTTCAGAATAGAGTGTCGATTGGAAGATTTGGTTCACGGTTTCTTCATAAGGAGAACCGCGCATATACTCTAAAACCTGCGCGGTAGCAGGTTCCGCGGCATGGCTTTTAATGGTTTCGGCGAGATTGGCAAGACAGGCGAAATCGCCGTCCAACGCCAAATAATCGGGCAGGTCTATATATGCAGCCCAATCCGGATTTATCAAGAGGCTGCGGATTTGCCGTTGCACCAGCGTCAGCATGACCGGTTGCTTGACGGAAATCGGAGGCAGTTTGTAGCTTTTTTGTTTGACGTGCCGCTTCGGCGCTTCCTGCCCCAGCAGTTGGGCGAGATTGTCGGGGTCGATGCCGACCAGTTCGCTCAGTCGTTGTTTCAACAAATAACCTAATGCAGGCGCGGTAATTTGTGCCAAAAGCGGCGAACTGGTTTTCACCAATTCCGCCTTACCTTCCTGCGTATTGAGATTGAGGTCGTCTGAAAGATGTTCCCAAAAATATTCCGACAAAGGCTTGCTTTGATTCAACAGCGCATCTTCAAATTGCGCTTTTCCATAGGCGCGGATGTAGCTGTCGGGGTCGTGTTCTTCGGGTAAGAACAAAAAATGCAGCGATTTGTCGTCTTTCAACTGCGGCAACGCATTTTCCAACGCGCGCCAAGCCGCTTTCTGCCCCGCGCTGTCGCCGTCGAAACAGAAATAAATACTGTCCGCCTGACGCATCAGGATTTTGACGTGTTCCGCCGTCGTCGCCGTACCCAAAGCCGCCACGCCGTAGCCCACGCCGAACTGCGCCAGCGCGACTACGTCCATATAGCCTTCGACCACCAAAATCCGCCCTGCTTCTTTAACCGCAGCACGCCCTTCATACAATCCGTAAAGGTTTTTCCCCTTATCAAACAGAGGTGTATCAGGCGAGTTCAAATATTTCGGCTTCGAGTCGTCCAACACCCTGCCGCCGAAACCGATTACCTGCCCGCGCGGATTGCGGATGGGGAACATAATCCGATGACGGAAGCGGTCATAATGCCGACCCTCGTTGTCAATCACCATACCCGTATCCACCAACGCAGTATTCGGGTACGGTTGGAACACTTGCGCCAAAGGCTGCCAGCCGTCGGGGGCGTAGCCCAAACCATAATGCGCGATGACTTCCGCGCTCAAGCCGCGCTTGTCCAAATACTCCTTCGCCGCCGGATTGAATTTCAACTGTTGCGCATAAAAATCAGCCGCCGCAGCCGTTGTTTCCTCCAGCGTCTGCTGTTTTTTCTTACGTTCGGCACGGACTTCGGGATTATCGGTCTGCCCGCGCACTTTAGGCACGACCATGCCCACGCGGTCGGCAAGAAACTGCACCGCCTCCGGAAACGACAGCCCCTGATGCTCCATCACAAAACCAATCGCCGAACCATGCGCCCCGCAACTGAAACAATGATAAAACTGCTTGATCGGACTGACCGAAAACGACGGCGTCTTTTCCTTGTGGAACGGACAACAAGCCATATAGTTCGCCCCGCCCTTCTTCAGCGGAACCTGCTCGTCGATAATATCGACAATATCGACTTTGGCCAGAAGCTCGTCAATGAAATCGGATGGAATCATAGTTCGGCGGATGCGTATGGACGGGACAAACGTTTTCAGACGACCTTTTATCTTAAAGGTCGTCTGAAAACAGGATCTCGAATCGGGTTGGGAATAAGGTTCGTATTATAACGTGTATTCGGGATAAAAATAGCACTCTTACAAAACCGACTCCTTAGCTGACAGCTTATGCAACAGAAACCTTCGAGGTCGTCTGAAAATTCGTTTTCAGACGACCTCGGGAGCTTAAAACCTGTATTCTGCTTTGACGGTAAATTCGTTGCGTTTGTAGCGGTTCAGCCAGGACGAGCTTTTGTTGTCGGTGTGTTTGATACTGAAAACGGGCGTGATGCCGTGGAAGGACGGACGGTCAAATTTGATGTCCAACTGATAGGTGCGTTCGAAATCATGGCGGCGGGTTTCCAGCCAGGCATGGTAGTCCTGATAGGCTGTTTTGCGCCAGATTGCCTGAAAGGTGGCGTCGATGCCGAATTCGAAACGTTTGTTGACGCCCGCGCGCAGGCCGTGCCGGCGGTAGGAATCCACTTTTTCGCGGCTGTTTTTGCGCAGGTAGTCGTAGCCGCCGAATACCAGCCAGTCTTTCGGCAGGGCGTAGATGGCGGTGGTGAACAGAAGCGTTTGCGGGCCGTTGAAATGTTTTAATTCGCCGCGGTAGCGGTCGTATTTGTGGTCGAACTGCACGCCCAGCGAGGCTTGGTCGGAAAAGGTGCGGCTGTATGCCGTGCTGATGCCGGCGCTGCTGTCGCGCAGTTTCCCGCCCGACCATTCGTATTGCACCTGCGGGCCGATACTGAAGGAATGGTCTTTGCTCTGAAAACTGTAAGCGGGGCTGACGTTGATATTGTGTTCGCCGTATTCCTTGTTGCCGGGATAGAGCCGGCCCCATGCGTAGCCGCCCAGTTGCAGGCCGTGGTGGCCGTTGAGCGAAATGCGTCTGCTCAAGTTGGCTTCATATACCCACATCCGGTTTTTCAACGCATCGGGCGCGTAGGCGTCAAGCTGTTCGTCGCGGCAGGACAGCATTCCGGCATCGTCCAGAATCGGCTGCCCGTTCGAATCGAAACCGCAGCTTGTCTGATTGCGGACGACCGTCGCGCCCGACGACTGGTTTAAGTTGGTGTCGTAACCCGCGCCGAACGAAACCGAGCCGCTCCACGCATCGCGTTTCTTCAAAGCGTCGGCAAACACTTTGATTTTCTCATTGACGGCGGGCACTTCGGGAATATCGATGCCGTCGAACAATGCCGCTGATTCTTTGTTTTGTTTGTCTATAAACAGCAGCCGCGCCAAATCCAGGCGGCCGCGCAGAAATTCGGGATTTTTGCGATAAAGCTCGCGGTATTTCGCCAGCGCGGCCTTCAAATCGTCGCGGAACACCGCCTGATTGGCCTCGGCAAACAGCACTATATCGGGATCGTAATCATCCTGACGGCGGTAAATGTCCAACAGCCGTGCCGTTTCCTCCTCGTTTTGCGCGTTGACCGCCTTCATCAGCGACAACGCCAAATCTTCGCCGTCCTGCACTTCTCCCGCGCCGAACTCAATCGCCGTATTGTCCGCTTCATTCCTTTCCTGCTGCGCGCGGCGGAGTTCCGTTCCCTGTTTGAGCTGCATGAAGCGGTCTTCCCTGTCGTCGGCAAACGCGTGGGGCAGCAGGCTGATAAAAAAAGGAAGGAGCAAAAGGCGTTTCATAAAATTCTTTCCTGTGTGTCGGACGGCTTTGTTTTTCAGACGGCCTTTTCAAAGAAAAACTGACATTTCATCTTTACCGGGCAAGAGCATTGTTTATTTGCATGAAAGCCCCTGCCGGGTCGTCTGAAAAATGGGCTTCTCAAGCCCATCGAAACAGCACGCCTTCAAACTCACGGACCGTTCGGAAAATACCGGCTTAAACGCATTGCGAAGCCCGATATTTCCGAACGGCCCTGTACGATGTGCATTGTGTGTCGGATGATTTGTGTTTTATAGGCGGACGGAATGGGAAACGACAAAAACCGTCCGCCTTATCGCATTATGATTCATTATTTGCCGGTTTTCGTACCGCCAAAGGCAGTGTTGAGTTCACTATTTCGACCAAAATCAGCCACGCCCGCAATCGCCGCGCCTTGGTTGCCGAAGAAATGACCACGGGTCGTACCGGCCACTTTGTTTGCCGTAGCTTTACCGGAGAAGGAAGCCTGAGCCGTATTAATCGTGGCATTGTTGATGGCGACATTCAAACCCGTACGTTTCATTTCGCCGTTTAGCGTCCGTTTACCGAAATCAGCTTTCAGCGTACCGTTTAAGAGGGCTGTATTTTGCGTATGATATTGGTTGATACCCTTAACCGTATAAGTGGCAGTACCCGTAGTCGGCAGATTGGTGGTTCGGCCCGTGCCGCTGTAGAAGGCAGTGTAATTCGTACCTTTCGTACCGACAGCCGCACCGGAAGGAACGGCAGACCAGTCGCCGAAGTAAACATCCATATTACCGACTTTGGAATAAGATAAACGGCCTAAATGGGAATGGTCGGGCATTCTTGGAATATTGTCCCAAACAATACCTTTCATACGGTACAGATTCGCAACGGTAACGCCGTTTTTATCTTTACCTAAAGTACCGTGAGCAAACGTTTTGACAAAGAATTTGTTTGCCGTCGTATCAATCTTAGCAAAAGAGACCGGCTGATTGTTGGCAAGACCATTTTTATTTGTGGTTCTTGCATTTGAGTCAACCACATTAATGGCAGCCTTACCGAAATTCACGTCGTTTCGGTTAGTCTCCACTGTCGGGACAATATGTTTAACCCCTTTTACATTGTTATTTGAAGAGAGGCCTGAAGCCGGATTGGCAGCAAATGCAGAAGAAGCGGCAAACGCAACACTCAATACCGCAACGGTTTTTACGAGTTTCATAATTCACTCCAAAATAAAAATTTACAAAATCAACGAACTTTCTCAAGAAGAATCTGAATCAAACTTACAAATCCGCCCTCTTGGAAAAGTAAGGTAAGTATATTCCTATTTTTAGGAAATAGAAACATGAATTATTATCATTTCTGAAAATTTACATTTTGCTAATATCAGAATTTCGATAATTGAATCTAGAAACTATTTTAGAACTTGCCCGTAATCCCTATCCTGATGGTTCTACCCGGTGCGGGCAGATAGGAGCGGCTCATCGGGTCGAGGTAGTAGCGGTTGGTCAGATTGCTGCCTACCAGCTCGGCAGTCAGGTTTTTGCCGATTTTGTAGCGCAGGTAGGCATCCCATACCGCAACAGGCTGCCAGCGCATATCGTTATATTGGGGTTTATGATTAGTTCCCCTATATTGATTGAATATGTTGTAGTTAGGCTGCCACGCATCATTGCGGTTTTCATAGACGCGGCTGTGGTAATGAAGGCGCACGCCTGTTTCCAGTCTGTTGGCAAGAAAGCGGCTGCCCAATTCGGCATCAATCGACCAGCGTGGCTGAAGCGCGCTTGCCAGATAGCCCGAATCGCTCAAACCTCCGTGATTGCAGACGGGGCGACTCATGGTTTTGCCGGTTTCGGCAAAATATGTTGCATCGACATCTCCCGCAGTCACAGTCGACCATTGGAAGGTTTCGTCGCACATTTTGTTTTTCAGGCTGCGGAATACGTTCAGGCTACCAAAGACGCGTCCGGTATCGAAGCGGGTGGACAGCTCGGCACCACTGCGGATTTGTCTGTCGAATTGTTCGAATTCGAGATTGCTGTCCCTATCGATAACGTTTTTGGTCTTGTTATGGAAGTAGTTGATGCGGAAATCCGCTTTTTTCATTTTCGGTAACAGTCCTGTCAAATCATGAATATAGCCGACTTCCCAGTTTTTGGCGTGTTCGGGCCGCCAGCCATAGCCCATGCGGTTGAATGAGCCGGCGGCAGTAGAAAAGCCGTACGTCCCTTCAAAAATGCTGGGGTAGCGCAGGGTTTCGGTATAGCGCAAATAGGCGCGGCTGTAATCAGTAAAATTGACAGTGGCAGAAAATGCGGGCACCCAACCGCTGCCTTTCTGCTTCATTGCTCTCTGTTTTTCGGCTTCGGTCATTGGAGTCGTATATACGCTTGCATCAACGTTATAATACTTAGGCACAAACTGCGGACTGTCTGGAATAGACGGGTCATATACAGGATTAGGGACTTTAGTGTGCAAATCAGGAATGCTGCCATTGATAAGGGGATGATCCTGCATATTCAGACGGCCTTTATCGTCTTTCAACCAATAGAAATCCACCTTTTCATTAGGATTGACCCATTTTTCGCGATCATCTGTCAAAATCGGAATATTTTGCGAGTTGACTTGTAACGACAGGCTAATTTGTGCATGTTTTTTTCTTTGTTCTGCGTATTCCTCTGTCTCATATAAAACTCCATAATCAAGACTGCCATTCGCCAAGGCATCGTCAATTGCCTTGTAATCCGCGTATTCTTGCGGCGTGGCAACCCTGCCGATCGAATATTTTATCCCCCTGTTCATTTCTAACGGATAGCCGGTCTTATACGTACCGCTTTCCAAACGTTTGCTTTTATCCTGAAGCTGGAAATTGGTATATCGTCCTCCCGCCGTCAACGTCAGCCAGCGGAAGGGTTCGTAGCGGAAATTGAAGCCCAGATTGTATTCGCGCCGTTTGCCGTTGCGCGGTACGCCGAATTCGTTTAATCCGTAATTTGCCCTGATGGTGCTGTTTTCAAGTTCTTCCCGATATTTGTCGTATCCTCCCCGCTCCAGCTCGTCTGAAAAATCATTGCGCGATGTCAGTTTTTCGTTTTGAAAATCGCCCATCAAGGTCAACGACAGTTTGTCGCTCAATTTCATACGGTTGGAGAATTGAAAGCCTGTACGGTTGTTACGGGCGTAATAGGCGTTGCCTTCAATAGTGTTGAAGCGTCCGTTGGTATTGGGCGTTTCGGGTTTGGGCGGTTTTGGGGTTTCAAAGCCTGCATTCAGCAATTCTTGACGCTCTTCGGGGGTGTATTTCTGCCATCTGTCGTACTCATCCCATGCACGTTGAAATACCAAATCTTCATAAACGGTATCGCCGGGTGAACCGCCTGCGGTATTGGTTTTAGAATTGGTGCGCGTTGTCCAAAGCGTGGCATCGAAATCTATCCAACGGCTGCCCTCGGGCTTCCACGAATAGTCGATATTGTAGGAACGCTGTTTTACCCATGCCTGCGGCCATTCGGCAATTTTGTTGAGGACGGACGCATCCCAACTGATGGGGCCGATAATACGCGAAGGCATGATTTCGCCGAACGTGGAATCGGTATGGCGCAAGCCGAATTTGAGCGTTTGGCGGTTCGGCAGACGGAAGGTGGTTTTACCTACCCATGATTTGGTTTCAAGCGAAGTATTGCTGACTTCCCCGCCCGGATGGTAGAAAAGTCCGATTTTTGAAATATCGGGTGCGCCCAGCATGTTTTCACTGCCGTAAAATTTTTCGCCCTTGGCAGCGGCTTCTTCTTGACGACGTTTTAATTCGTCTAAAGTTTCTTGTGTCCAAGGACCGATATAGCCGTAGCGTTCCGCCCCTTTTTTGCCGGAAAAATAATTGCCTTTACTGCGGTAGGCATAGGCGAGCATGGCATCAAAATTGTCCTGCTTGGTGGCAGCGGCAATGCGGTAGGCTTTATCTTCCCCAAATTTATTGCGTCCGTTGAAACGCTGGTCGATTCGGTCGGTATCGTCAAAAAACGAACGCCAAATACCGCCCGTCGCTACTGCGGGAACAGGCAAGGTTCGATAATCGACTGAATGTTCATAAGCATTCTCACGCCTCTTGATGGAATTGTTGGAAGCCTCCGCCTTCACTTCAAATCCGTATTTCTGCCCTTCGGGGACAATATCGTCGGCATCGATGGTTTTCAGGGCGACGGAGCCGCCTATGCCGCTTTTCATATCACGGCTGAACGAGGGGCCTTTTTCGATGGAAACGCTGCTGATGATGTTGGGGTCGACGTAGTTGCGGTTGTTTGCGCCCGCGTAGCCGCGCCAGACGGTAATCGCCTGCTCCGTGCCGTCGATGGTAACGGGAATCCGTCCCTGCCCCTGTACGCCGCGTATATTGGGATCCAGCGCGCCGCTGTTGCGCGCATCGCCGCTGTACACGCCGGACATACCGCTTAACAGGTCGGATACGGTGTTGCCTTTGAAGGTTTCGACTTCGTTTTTGCCTTTGTAAAGATTGACGATTTCGCGGGTATAAACCCGGTTTTTACCGATTTCGTCTTTATTGCGTGTGCCTTTGACGGTAACGGTATCGAGAATCACGGTTGGTGTATTATCGGCAGCATAAATGATGGGAGAAAAACCAATGACTGCGATGCAGGCGGCAAGTGTTTTGACTTTGGCTGGCTTCATAACGGATTCCTTGTGTGGCGGAATGTCAGACAGCGTCGTCTGAAGATTTTCAGACGACCTCGGGAAGGTTTTGCCGCAAATCAATTGAAAAATGGTTTTAATGATTTTGATTATTATTTGTATAATTTTTGATGATTTTAACAAGCTTTTAATAATATGGAAACACTTATCCGATATATTCACATTCAACAGCTAAAATATTCTTAAAACCTATTCTATTGTTCTAACATAGAAATATTTAATTTCTATATAAATAATCCAAATAAAAAAGTCGCCTGAATATGTCTTATCAGTCAGTTAAAACACTTTCTCACAATTCAAATGGGAAAGTCCTAACCAAGCCTGTAAGGTATTTTCAGACGACCTTTTAGTTGCCTGCTTCCATTCAGTGCCTCGGCTCTTCTTTCTCCTTTTGCACAAACTGCTCAAGCAGTTTGCGCTTTTATCCTATGAAGAGAATAATGACTCCCATCCATCATCTATACATACGAGGGCAGGCATGAACTCTTTTGCATCATTGTTAAACCATCCTGATATTTCTTTTTCCCCGATTCCAGACAGTATCAAAGTCGATAATCCGGCAACGGGTGAGACTTTGGCGTTTGTCCGCACAACCCATTCAGACGACCTCAAGTTACTAATTCAAAGAGCGGAGACCGCACAAAAATTATGGGCGGCAAAAACCGCGTTGGAACGCGCCGATGTATTGTGGCGTTGGTATTTTCTGATAAAGGAAAACAAAGAGGAACTGGCGCGCATCATGACGATGGAACAGGGCAAAAGCCTGACCGAGGCACGCGGCGAAATCGATTATGCGGCTTCGTTTGTGCGCTGGTTTGCCGAAGAGGCGCGGCGGATTGACGGCGATGTGCTGACAAGCGTGAAGGCGTCGCAAAAACTGGTCGTGTTGAAACAGCCCGTCGGCGTTACCGCTGCGATTACGCCGTGGAACTTCCCATCTGCAATGATTGCGCGCAAGGCTGCGCCTGCTTTGGCGGTGGGCTGCGCGATGATAGTCAAACCTGCATCACTCACGCCCCTGAGCGCATATGCGCTGGCGCTATTGGCTTACGAAGCAGGCGTGCCGCAGGATTTGCTTCCCGTCGTCAGTGGTAGCGCTTCGGAAATCAGCCATGAATTTGCCACGAACCCGACCGTACGCAAAATCAGCTTCACCGGCTCGACCGAAGTCGGCGCGAAAATTTTTGCCGACAGCGCGGCAGACATTAAAAAACTCAGTTTGGAGCTGGGCGGCAACGCGCCGTTTATCGTGTTTGACGATGCCGATTTGGACAAAGCCGTCGAAGGCGCGCTGGCGAGCAAGTTCCGCAACAGCGGCCAGACCTGCGTCTGCACCAACCGCGTTTACGCTCAATCCGGCATTTACGACGAATTTTGCCGAAAATTAAGCGAAAAAGTGGCCACGCTCAAATTGGGCAACGGCTTAGATGAAGGCGTGAACCAAGGGCCGCTGATTGAGGAAAAAGCGGTGGAAAAAGTCGAGCAGCACATCGCCGACGCGCTCTCAAAAGGCGCAAGCTGCCTGACCGGCGGCAAACGCAGCGCGTTGGGCGGAACGTTTTTCGAACCGACCGTCTTAAGCGGCGTAACGGCGCAAATGGCGGTGGCGCGCGAAGAAACCTTCGGGCCGTTGTGTCCCGTGTTCCGCTTTGAAACCGAAGCCGAAGTCATCGCGGCAGCCAACGATACGGAATACGGTTTGGCGGCCTATCTCTTCACCTCCGACACCGCCCGCCAGTGGCGCGTCGGCGAAGCCTTGGAATACGGCATGGTCGGCGTCAATACCGGCCTAATCAGCAATGAAGCGGCACCGTTCGGCGGTGTGAAACGCAGCGGACTGGGACGCGAAGGCAGCAAATACGGTGCGGACGAATATTTGGAATTGAAATATTTGTGTATCGATGTGGCGGATTGAGTTTAGTCTCAGGAGGTCGTCTGAAAACGTAACTTCAATAAGATAATCTCCCCCTATCTTTGTAGCAGCACTCTGAAAAAATTGGCGGAAATCAACAAATACGCGATACAAGACTAGCGTGTCGTGCAACTGATGAGTTCGCCAAATATTTTGCTGGGGCAACGACACCAAATTTTAAGGCTCACTGGATAGTATGGGAAAGTCCGTTGGTAGGCCGGCAAACAGGGGAGATAATCGACCAATACAGCAGGCTGACAGATACAGTGGATTTGAAACTGTTTACTTGAAACAATAATTTTTAAAGCAATAACATAGGAAAAAAGAAAATGAAAAGATTGTTTATATTTGCTCTAGCTTGCTTTACTGCGAGCTGTACTGTCACACCAAAAGTCGAATCATTGCCTGATGCAGAATTAAATAAGCCATATTTCATAGAATTTAATGTGGCCAATCAAGCTACTTATCCTGATTATTTCAAGGTAAAAATGAATCCTCTGAATTCGGGGTTGACTGTAAAGCCCATCGATGAATGGTATGATACGGTTCATATTTCTGGAACTCCAAAGATGAAGCAGGATATCATGATTGAAATATCATATTTAATAAGAGGGCCCGTAGGTTTTTTTGAAGATCCGGAACAGAAGAAATTTTATCAGATAAAAGTTAAAGAATAAGTTAAGGTTATCTGAAAGTTTAGTTTAGATAGCTTTCCCCTAAGAAAGGATTGTTCATATTTCAAGAAAACACCGCGTTGTTTACATAACAGGCGTAGGTTGAATTGGAAGCCTAACTTTCTCAAAGGTCGTCTGAAAAATTTCTAAAAGCCAGCTTTGGAGCAATTGATTTTAGAATTTTGTGAAATATCAGTAAATTATGAAGCTTATTTTAAGTATGATAAGGAAAGTATTTATCTTTTCGACTGTAATAGCATTATCCGGTTGTTTTGCCGGCAAACATAAAGTTCAGGCATTACCGGATGCAGAATTAAATAAGCCATATTTCATAGAATTTAATGTGGCCAATCAAGCTACTTATCCCGATCATTTCATAGTAGAAATGGATCCTCCGAATTCGGGGTTAACTGTAAAGCCCATCGATAAGTGGTATGATACGGTTCATATTTCTGGAACTCCACAGACCAAACAAAATATTACGATTGAAATCTCTTATTATATAAGAGGGCCAGGAGGATTTTTGGGATTGGGAAAGAAGGATCATAAGAAATTTTATCAGATAAAAGTTAAAGAATGATTTAAGGTTATCTGAAGGTTTAGTTTAGATAGTTTTTCTTTAGGCAAAGATTGTTCATATTTCAAGAAAACACCATACCGCGTTATTTACATAGCAGGCGTAGGTTGAATTGGACACCTAACTTTCTCAAAGGTCGTCTGAAAGTTTTCAGACGACCTTTTTACTAATGGCAGTCGTCCTGTTAGATTGTTCATGCAACAAAAGAAACGGAAGATGATATATCGGATATAAACCCTGGAAAAACAATTTCCTGAAGCTGCGACCGGCTTTGTATCACTTGCGCCTTCTTCGGCTGACAAATTGGCATAAAAATGTATTGTTAATCTTTTCATCATCAATAAAAAACCGACCTCTCAAAGGTCGGTTTTTTATTTTTCGCAGAAATACGAAATGGCGATTATGAATGCGCTTCCAAATCTGCCAAAATTTGATTCAGGCTATCCCTAACCTCTTCTGCCTTTGCAGCAGGATGACCGTTTGCATCCAAAGAATCACGGCTGAAGCGGTCGACATAAGGCGCAAAGGTATCTTTCAGCTTCAGCAGTTTCACCACATCGGAACGGGTGTAACGATCGCCGCCGTAACCGACAACGATACCGTTCTCATGTTGCCACTGGGCAAATTGTGACGGGCTGATTTGCACCAATTCGCACATTTCGTCCAGCGAGAAATAACGTTTTGCAGGAATAACGGGATTAGCGTTGTTTGTCATAGTAATGCTCCACCATGCCTTTGAGTTTTTGGCTGGCATGGAAAGTGACTACGCGGCGGGCGGTAATCGGTACTTCTTCGCCAGTTTTCGGATTACGGCCGGGACGCTGCGGTTTGTCGCGCAACTGAAAATTACCGAAACCGGAAATTTTGATTTCTTCGCCGCGTGCCAAAGTGCTGCGGATTTCTTCAAAAAAGAGTTCGACGATTTCTTTGGCATCGTTTTTGGTTACATTGCTGACTTTATCTACCAAAATATCGGCCAATTCGGCTTTAGTTAATGTCATATTATTACCTTCTGTTGTAACAGGTGCAGATTATTACCAATTTCTATTTAAAATTCAAGCGAATATTTATTTTTTAGCTGCGAAGTTGCGCTCCCGCAGCAGTTGCCGCATCAATCAGTTTTCCGATAACCGGCTCGACTGTTTCATCCGTCAGCGTGTTTTCCATATCCTGCAAAATTACTTTGACCGCCATGCTCTTCATCCCTTCAGGCAGGCCCGTACCGCGATACACGTCAAATACGCTGATTTCCTGTACCAACTTGTTTGCTGCGCCGTTCAAGGCGGCCAACAAATCATCATGAGTCATGGTTTCAGGCATCACAAACGCCAAATCCCTGCGCACCGGCTGAAATTTCGATACTGCCTGATAACGCGTTTTTTCGCGTTCCAACACGGCGGCCATATCGATTTCAAATACCAGCGGTGCTTGCGGCAAGTCGTATTTTTGCAGCCATTTCGGATGCAATTCGCCGACAAAGCCGATGACTTGGCCGTCTGAAACAATATTGGCGGCGCGTCCTGGATGCAGGGCGGGATGTTCGGTTTTGACAAACTCAACTGCTTTGTTTTTCAACAGATTTTCCACATCGGCCTTGATGTCGTAAAAATCCGCGTTGCGCGTTTTCTCTCCCCATTGTTCGGGCATTGCCGCGCCGTACCACAGGCCGCCGATGCGTTCGTTTTGTACAAACCGGCCATCTGAACCTTTGCTGAACACGCGAGCGATTTCAAACACACGCACGCGGTTTTGCTTGCGGTTCAGATTGTTCTGCAAAATTTCCACCAAGCCGCCGATGAGCGTGGAACGCATCACGGCATACTGCGCCGCCAGCGGGTTTTGCAGGCGGATGGGATTGGCGTTGGCGGCAAAATCGAGTTCCCACTGCTCGTCAACGAAGGCGTAGCTGACCACTTCGCGGTAGCCGCGCGCCGCCATTTCGTTATAAACGTCAAAACGCGGACGGCGGGTTTCGGGCAACGCCAGCATTTTCAGACGGCCTGACGTGTAATCGTCGGGAATATTTTCATAGCCGTAAACGCGGCCGATTTCTTCAATCAAATCGGCTTCGATTTCGATGTCGAAACGGAAGCTCGGTGCGGTAACGCGGAAGCCTTCCACCGTTTTTTCAGGTTGCAGGCCCAAGTTCTGCAAAATGGTTTCCACCTGTTCGGCGGGAATGTCCACGCCCAACACGGTTTTCAGACGACCCAAACGCAATTCGACCTGTTTGTTCTCAGGTAACCTGCCCAACGCTTCCACCATTTCGCCCGCCGCACCGCCGCAGATTTGCAAAACCAATTCGGTAGCGCGTTCGATAGCATCAGCCTGCAAACGGTAATCCACGCCGCGCTCAAAGCGGAACGACGAATCCGAGCCAAAACCGTATTGGCGCGATTTTCCGGCGATGATTTCAGGCGCAAACCAAGCCGCTTCCAACACGATATTTTGCGTGTCGTCTGAAACCGCGCTCGCCGCGCCGCCCATCAGGCCTGCCAAGCTCAACGCGCCTTTTTCGTCGGCCACTACCAGCGTGTTTTCAGACAGAGAGATGGTTTTCTCGTTCAGGCATTCCAGCTTTTCACCTTCGCGCGCGCGGCGGATGTACAGGCTGCCTGAAAGTTTGTCGGCATCGAAAACATGCATCGGCTGACCGATTTCCAGCATCACATAATTGCCAATGTCCACCAGCGCGGAAATACTGCGGATACCGCTGCGATCCAAACGCTGCTTCATCCAATCCGGCGTAGCGGCGCGCGCGTTCACGTTTTCAATCACGCGGCTGATAAAGCGGCCGCAATCGGCAGGCGCATCAATCTGCACGGGCTGTTTGCGGCTGCCCGTGATTGGCGCAGCATGGATTGCAGGCTGCTTGAACGCGCAACCCGTCAATGCGGACACTTCGCGCGCGATGCCTTTGATGCTCAGGCAGTCGGCACGGTTCGGCGTGATTTTCAGCGTGAACACCGTATCGTCCAAATCCAGATATTCGCGGATGTTTGCACCGACGGGCGCGTCTTGCGGCAAAATGTGCAGGCCGTTCACGCCGTCGTCAGGCAGACCAAGTTCGTCGGTAGAACACAACATGCCGTTCGACACCACGCCGCGCATCTTGGTCGGCTTGATTTTGAAATTGCCCGGCAACACCGCACCCGGCAGCGAACATGGCACTTTGATGCCCGCTTTTACATTCGGCGCACCGCACACAATCTGCACCAATTCACCCGTACCCGCATCGACTTGGGTAACGTTCAAACGGTCGGCATCAGGATGTTTTTCAACAGATTTCACTTCGGCAATCACCACACCCGTAAACGCAGGCGCGGCAGTCTCGGCTTCTTCCACTTCCAAGCCGGACATGGTTAACAGATGTTCCAGCTTATCGGCGGAAAGTTCGGTATCGGCTTGGGTTTTCAGCCATGAGTAGGAGAATTGCATGTTATGTTCTCAATCAACTAATTAACTTTTTATCAGATTTTGTTTTCAGACGACCTGTTTGCTTGGGAGTGCAGGCTGCTTTTTAACTTTGTTAGGGCGGTTGCTTTCAGGTAGCCTTTTCAAACCTTAAGCAATCAAATCAATAAGATTGTTACGAACCACGCCAGCAAGGTATAGCCTAAGGTGACACTCACTGTAAACGCCACACGCTCCCAGCTTTTAAACCACGACATCAACCAACTACCGATCGCGGTGGTAAAACAGGATACGGTAAATGCGGTAAATCCGTAATTCGACCACCTTATTGCACCTTCCACATCGTCGCCGGTCAGGTTTTTCAAATCGGCCAACGACAAAGAGCGGTTTTCGCAATAGATGGACAGCAACCACAGCGCAACAGCAAGTGCATAGCAGGCGGATGGAGCGATATAGCGTTTCATGCCTCGGCTTTCGGGTAAGCAAATTTGATTTTTACTTCGCTGAAGCTGCCGTTTTCAAGTAACCTTTATCGTGCTATTTCAGCGTAATTTCTGCAAAAACGGATTAAAGGCAATTTCCCATAAAAAGCCATCGGGGTCGGCGATATAGCCGCTGTATCCGCCCCAAAATACTTTCTGCGGGGCTTTGACGATATTCACATTTTTTGAGGCGAGCTCAGAAAACAATGCATCCACTTCAGCTTCGCTGCCGACATTATGCGCCAACGTAAAACATGGAAAACCGCTACCTTGCACTAACACCTGCGCGTCTTGCGCTAAGGCTTCCTTACCAAACAGAGCAAACCGCAGCGCGCTTCCTGTTTCAAAAAACGCAATGTTTTCATTACTGTCCACCGTTTCCTGCCAACCGAATATGTCTTGGTAAAAACGGCGGGAAATAGCAAGGTCGCCTACGCCGAGCGTGATGTAGTTAATATGCTGTTCCATAACGTTTTTCTATATTGGTTTAGTAAGCCCAGTATTGCTAGGCTACTTGTAATCCGCGTGGATATAACTAACCAGTTTGAGCAACTAGGCCGTAAAACTACCGAATACAGCATCAATTTCTGCACAGGCGCGTTGAACCGCTACATCCCAGTTACCCGCCGTGCCTTCGGCATAGATAGTGTCCACTGAAGCAAAACCTAAAAAGCCGCCAAGCAGCGTTTTCAGATAGCTCGAGGCAAAATCCATTTGCGCCATCGGTCCATCAGTATAAACACTACCACTAGCCTGCAACAGTAGTACTTTGTGCGCACTCATCAGCCCTCGCGGTGTACCATCCGCTCCGTAGCGGAACGTTTCGCCAGGCACAACTAAATTATCTAACCAGTCTTTCAAACGGGCGGGAATGCCGAAGTTGTACATCGGATAGGCAATGACGAGTCGGCGGGCGGATTTGACTTGATTTACTACCGACATCAGTCGTGCCAGCAAAGCGGTCTGTTCCGCATTCGGCTGCTGCCCTTGGAACACAGTTGCGACAAACATTTCCAGAACCGCCTTGTCCAGCGGCTGTATGTCAGTCTCTGCCAAATTAACAGTTTGTGCACTACCTACGGGCAGTTTGGATAACAGGTGTGCAACCATGCGATTGGTGGCGGAAGCAGAGGAATACGGGTCAGGGTGTGCGTTGATAATCAGAGTATCCATAATTTCGGCATCCTTGTTTTTACAATAGGAAAATAAACAATTGCTGGAAAATCAGGTTTAGGCTTGTAGCCTAGATTAACAAATCCGACATTTTCAAGCTATTTGAAAGGCAAGTAAGGCTACTTTTTAGGTTCAAACCGCCTGAAATAGCAGATGCAATGAAGTTAAAATCGCTTAGCCAAACTGCTTCAAAAAGTTCAAATCGTTATCAAAAAACAGTCGCAAATCATTCACGTTGTAACGCAACATGGCGAAACGGTCGAGACCGATGCCGAAGGCGAAACCGGTGTATTTCTCGGGATCGATATTCACGTTTTTCAACACGTTGGGATGCACCATGCCGCAACCGCCGACTTCCAGCCATTTGCCGTTTTCGCCCATGATGTCGATTTCAGCGGACGGTTCGGTGAACGGGAAGAAAGACGGACGGAAACGTACCTGCAAATCATCGCGCTCGAAAAAGCGGCGGATAAAATCGGTGAACACGGCTTTCAAATCGGCGAAGGTTACGCCCTCTTCTACCCACAAACCTTCAGCTTGATGGAACATAGGCGAGTGCGTAGCATCGCTGTCCACGCGGTAAACGCGGCCGGGTGCGATAATGCGGATGGGTGGTTCTTTTTTGTCGAGCATGTAGCGGATTTGAATCGGGGAAGTGTGCGTGCGCAAAACATCGCCGTTTTCAACGTAGAACGTATCCTGCATGGCGCGCGCCGGGTGGTTTGCGGGGATGTTCAGGGCTTGGAAGTTGTGGAAATCATCTTCGATTTCCGGGCCGTCTGCCACTTCAAAGCCCATACCGTGAAAGAGTTCGACCACGCGCTGCAAAGTCAGGGTTACGGGATGCAGACCGCCATTTTCCTGCGCGCGTCCGGGCAGGGTAATATCGAGTGCTTCGGCGGCAAGCTGGGCTTGCAGTTTGGCTTCGTTGAGGGCATCACGTTTATTGTTAAAGGCCGTCTGAAACTGATTTTTGCATTCATTAATATGCGCACCTATGGTTTTGCGCTCTTCAGGCGACATTTGACCTAAGGTTTTCAGAAGTCCGGTCAACTCGCCGGTTTTACCAAGATAACGGGCTTTGATTTGTTCTAGAGCGTTGAAGTCTTGCGCGGCTTCTACTGCGGCAATACCTTCTGCAACGATACGGTTTACATTTTCCATAGTGGTTTATCGTCTGTCGGTTGATGATGGGCCGTCTGAAACAATGAGGCCGCCTGTATGGTTTGGTGTTGCCAAACTTTTCAGACGACCTTTTATCGTTTACGGCCAATCCGTTTGATAGAATCGGCGTATTTTAGCGCAAATCAATTCAAAAAAATAGACTTTAAAGAAAGAAAATCAATCACATAGACTTTCTTCAAACAAAGAAAAAAGGAAGCCGTAGCTTCCTTTTTAAATTTTTTGGATTAAGCAGCCAAAGCAGCTTTGGCTTTCTCAACCAATTGTGCAAAAGCGGCTTTATCGAATACAGCCAGATCAGCCAATACTTTGCGGTCGATTTCGATAGAGGCGCGTTTCAGACCGTTCATAAATTTGCTGTAAGACAGACCATTTTCACGGGCACCTGCATTGATACGGACAATCCACAATTGACGGAATTGGCGTTTGCGTTGACGACGGTCACGGTATGCGTATTGACCGGCTTTCATTACCGCTTGCTTGGCAACGCGGTATACGTTTTTACGACGACCGCGGTAACCTTTGGCTAACGCGAAGATTTTTTGGTGACGGGCACGAGCGGTTACACCGCGTTTTACGCGTGGCATATTCTAAACTCCTTAAGCGTAGGGTAACATTTTAGCAACAGAAGCCAAATCGCGATCGTTTACCATAGAGGTACCACGCAGTTGGCGTTTGTTTTTAGTGGTCTTTTTAGTCAAGATGTGGCGTTTGAACGCATGAGCGCGTTTTACACCGCCGTTACCCAGTACTTTGAAGCGTTTTTTCGCGCTAGACTTGGTTTTCATTTTAGGCATGGGAAAACTCCATTCGTTATTTAGATAAGGCATCAGGGGGTTTTAAAACATTGGTTTCAAACACTTGAGCCCAAAATGCCACGGTTTTTGCCGCCAATCAAAAGCTTACCCCGAAGCGGCAATCGGAGTAAGCTGAGAATTATAGCTTTATTTTTTCTTCGGTGCAATCATCATCACCATTTGACGGCCTTCCATTTTAGGGAAGGATTCGATTTGAGCTACTTCCGCCAAATCCTCTTTCACGCGCTCTAAAAGTTGCGCACCGAGTTGCTGGTGAGCCATTTCACGTCCGCGGAAACGAAGCGTTACTTTGACTTTATCGCCGTCAGCCAAGAAGCGGTTGATGTTGCGCATTTTGATTTGATAATCGCCTTCATCGGTACCCGGACGGAATTTGATTTCCTTAATTTGTACCTGCTTCTGGTTTTTCTTAGCTTCGTCGCGTTTCTTGGCTTGTTGGTATTTATATTTACCGTAATCCATCAGTTTGCATACGGGTGGTTTGGCAGTAGGGGAAATCTCTACCAAATCCACATCCTGCTCTTCGGCCATAGCCAAAGCTTCACGAACCGACACAACACCAAGCTGTTCGCCTGACTCACTGATTAAACGCACTTCTTTGGCGGTAATTTCGCCATTGATTCGTGCTTCGCGTTCTTGAGCGATGATGAATACTCCTATAAAAATTAATGGTTGACGAGGGCGTCCGCGATTTCTTGCTGCAGTTGTGCAATGAAATCATCCAAATCCAAAGAACCCAAGTCTTCTGCTTTGCGGCGCACGGCCACTTTGTTTTCTTGCTTCTCTTTATCGCCGACAACGATTTGATAAGGGAAGCGGTATTGGCTGTTATCACGGATTT
This sequence comes from Neisseria sp. HMSC70E02, assembly GCF_001838645.1. NCBI lineage: Bacteria > Pseudomonadati > Pseudomonadota > Betaproteobacteria > Neisseriales > Neisseriaceae > Neisseria > Neisseria sp. HMSC70E02. The sequence goes on from NZ_KV838080.1 coordinate 80,716, forward strand.
TGTAACCGATTTTTTCGTTACGCAAATCCAGCTCTACACGGAAGCCAGCAGCCTGCAATTTGGCAGCCACTTCACGGCAGTAATCTGCTTGATTTTCGGTGATATTCATAATCACCATTTGAATCGGCGCCAACCATAGCGGGAAAGAACCTGCATGGTTTTCAATCAAAATACCGATAAATCGTTCCAAAGAACCCAAAATGGCGCGATGCAACATTACCGGACGGGCGCGATCATTGTTTTCGGTTACATATTCTGCATCTAAGCGTTCCGGCAATACAAAGTCCAGTTGCAGCGTACCACACTGCCAAGAACGTCCCAATGCATCTTTGACATGATATTCGATTTTAGGTCCGTAGAACGCACCTTCACCCGGCAACTCATCCCATTCCACACCGCAAGCAGTCAATGCTTCGCGCAGACCTTGTTCTGCCTTATCCCAGACGTCGTCTGAACCGGCACGCTTCTCAGGACGCAGTGAAAGTTTGACGGACACATCATGGAAACCGAATTGCTTGTAAATACGAACCAGCAATTCATTGAATGCCCGCGCTTCGCTGACGATTTGATCTTCGGTACAGAAAATATGCGCATCGTCTTGTACAAAACCGCGGACACGCATCAGTCCATGTAATGCACCGCTCGGCTCGTTGCGATGGCAAGAACCAAATTCTGCTAAACGCATTGGCAAATCGCGGTACGAGCGCAGACCGTTATTGAAAATCTGAACATGTCCCGGGCAGTTCATCGGTTTAACCGCGTATTCGCGCTTTTCCGAACTGGTTACGAACATATTGTCTTTGTAGTTATCCCAGTGACCGGATTTTTCCCAAAAGGTTTTATCCATGATTTGGGGGGTTTTGACTTCCTTGTAACCGGCGGCATTCAGCTCTTTACGCATATGCTGCTCGATGGTCTGCCACAAAGCCCAACCTTTGGGATGCCAAAACACCATACCCGGCGCTTCGTCTTGCAGATGGAACAAATCCAGTTGTTTGCCCAATTTGCGGTGGTCGCGTTTTTCTGCTTCTTCGATGCGTTGAATATAGGCTTTTAATTCGTCTTTTGTCGCCCAAGCGGTGCCATAAATACGTTGCAGCATTTCATTATTGCTGTCGCCACGCCAGTATGCACCTGCCAGCTTGGTCAGCTTGAAGTTTTTCAAGAAGCGGGTGTTCGGAACGTGCGGACCACGACACATATCGACATATTCCTGATGATGATACATACCCATTGCTTCAACTTCGGGCATATCTTCAATCAGGCGCAGCTTGTATTCTTCGCCGCGATTTTGGAAAATTTTGATGGTTTCGGCGCGCGGAGTCATGATTTTGATTACATCATAATCTTGTGCAATCAATTCTTTCATACGCGCTTCGATAGCAGCAACATCTTCAGGCGTAAACGGTTTTTCCGTAGCAATATCGTAATAAAAGCCCTCTTCAATGACGGGGCCGATAACCATTTTTGCATTAGGATAGAGCTGCTTGACTGCGTGACCGACAAGGTGGGCGCAAGAGTGGCGGATGATTTCAACGCCTTCTTGGTCTTTCGGGGTAATAATTTGGACAGTTGAATCTTCGGTAATCGGATCGCACGCATCGACCAATTTGCCGTTTACCTTACCCGCCACCGTCGCCTTCGCCAAACCTGCTCCGATAGACGCGGCAATCTGTGCCACGGTAACGGGCGATTCGTATTGGCGGACTGAGCCGTCCGGCAAGGTAATGTTCAACATCAAAAAAGCTCCAAAACATTAAAAAATAACGGCATAAATGCCGTTTGGGAAATTTGGTAGGCACGATTGGATTCGAACCAACGACCCCCACCATGTCAAGGTGGTGCTCTAACCAACTGAGCTACGTGCCTGTTTAACAGGGTTCGGATTATAGACGATACTTTGACGCAATGGCAAGCATGAAAACAAGGTTTCAGACGACATTGTCGGAACATTGTGATTTTTTTGAAACATTTTCAACAGTGAACATCTCGATACGAATAAGGTCGTCTGAAATATTCAAACACCGCTATTGCGATGAAAATCCTTTATAATCGCGTTTTTACCTCAATCGTTTGACTGCACGGCGGCTTCGCACGCCGTTTTCTACATTTATAGATACAACCTATGCTCAAATTTACCTTACATAAAAAAGACGGTCATGCCCGACGCGGCATGCTGGAACTGAACCACGGCAAAATCGAAACGCCCGTATTTATGCCGGTTGGCACTTACGGCTCGGTTAAGGCAATGAATCCACAAAACCTGCACGACATCAAGGCACAAATTATTTTGGGCAACACTTACCATTTATGGCTGCGTCCCGGTTTGGAAGTCATCGAACAATTCGGCGGCCTGCACGACTTTATCGGCTGGGACAAACCCATTTTGACCGACTCGGGCGGTTTTCAGGTTTTCTCACTCTCCGATATGCGCAAACTCACTGAAGAAGGCTGCACCTTCCAAAGCCCGATCAACGGCGACAGACTCTTCCTCTCGCCCGAAATCTCCATGAAAATCCAAACCGTGCTCAATTCCGACATCGTGATGCAATTGGACGAATGCACACCGGGCGAAGCAACGCACGAACAGGCGCAAAAATCCCTGCAAATGAGCCTGCGTTGGGCAGAACGCAGCAAAAAAGCCTTTGAAGATTTGAAGAACCCGAATGCCCTGTTCGGCATCGTGCAAGGCGCGATGTATGAAGATTTGCGCGAAGAATCGCTGCGCGGCTTGGAACAATTCGACTTTCCCGGCCTTGCCATCGGCGGACTGTCCGTCGGCGAACCCAAGCCCGAAATGTACCGCATGCTGCGCGCCGTCGGACCGATGCTGCCCGAACACAAACCGCATTACCTGATGGGCGTCGGCACACCCGAAGACCTCGTTTACGGCGTGGCGCACGGCGTGGACATGTTCGACTGCGTCATGCCCACCCGCAATGCGCGCAACGGCTGGCTGTTCACCCGTTTCGGAGATTTGAAAATCAAAAACGCCAAACACAAGCTCGACAAACGCCCGATAGACGAAAGCTGCACCTGCTACACCTGCCAAAACTTCAGCCGCGCCTACCTGCACCATCTGCACCGCGTCGGCGAAATCTTGGGTGCGCAGTTGAACACCATCCACAACCTGCATTTCTACCAAGTCATCATGGCAGAAATGCGCGAAGCCATCGAGCAAGGAAAATTTGCCGATTGGCAGGCGCAATTCCATGAAAACCGCGCCTGCGGTGTAGATTGAGATTGAACCATGCTTATCGAGGTCGTCTGAAAACGTTATATTCAAGTAAACACCGTTTTCAGACGACCTTGCTGTTATAATGCAAACATTAATTTACATTATTTGAGAGTGCGATATGTTTACCCAAGCAGCCCAAGAATTGACCACCGTCCGCGACATCCTGCGTTTCGCCGTCAGCCGTTTCAACGATGCCGGTTTGTTTTTCGGGCATGGCTCGGACAACGCGCACGACGAAGCCGCCTACCTCATCTTGCACACCCTCAACCTACCGCTGGACACGTTGGAGCCTTATCTTGACGCCAAGCTGCTGCAAAGCGAGAAAGAAGAAGTATTGGCAGTGCTGGAACGCCGCGCAGTCGAACACATCCCCGCTGCCTACCTCACCCATCAGGCATGGCAAGGCGATTTCGATTTTTATGTTGACGAACGCGTTATCGTACCGCGCTCGTTTATTTACGAACTGCTCGGTGACAGCCTTACCCCATGGATAGAACACCCCGAATTGGTTCACCGCGCACTGGACTTGTGTACCGGCAGCGGCTGCCTCGCCATCCAAATGGCACACCACTACCCCGCCGCTGAAATTGACGCCGTCGATTTGAGTTTGGATGCGCTGGAAGTAGCCGCCATCAATGTTGAAGATTATGGTTTGGAAGAGCGTATCAACCTGATTCACACCGATTTGTTCGAAGGATTGGAAGGCACATACGACCTGATTGTTTCCAACCCACCTTATGTCGATGCCGAATCGGTCGATATGCTGCCCGACGAATACCTGCACGAACCCGAACTCGCCTTGGGCAGCGGCGAAGACGGTTTGGACGCCACCCGCCAAATCCTGCTGCACGCAGCCAAATACCTCAATCCCAAAGGCGTATTGCTGGTCGAAATCGGACACAACCGCGACGTATTGGAAGCCGCCTATCCCGAACTGCCGTTCACTTGGCTGGAAACCAGCGGCGGCGACGGATTCGTATTCTTGCTGACCCGCGAGCAATTGTTGGGATTGGAATAATCCCTTGCTGATTTTGATACGGCCGAAAATCTTCTGCATATAGGTTTTCGGCCGTATTTTCATGATTGCACTCGCCCCAAACCATTATTATTAACGTTGAACATATCCATTTAATCTGTTTTCAGACGACCTCCCTACACACAAAATCAATATTCCAATCGGAACCATTTCTTATATTTATTGTCTGTATTTAAATAAGCATTCATAAAAATATTATATTTAACCTGCATGACCTGATGGATTATAATGACGAATAACAGCCGGAATATGCTTTATTCAAATATAATCGACTTGACGACTCAACTAAATACCTATTATTTACATCTCCGCCACATCGGAACAATCAGACAATGAACCACTTTTGGACAAACAGCCTGACCGCCTGCATCCTGCTTGGCGCGTCGCTTCAAGCTTCGGCACAAACCCACTCCGTTTATTTCAATCAAAACGGTAAAATTACCGCCACAATGTCATCGGTAGCTTACGTCCGCCAATACACCGTCGAATCCGGCGTAGCGCAAGTGCAGGACTTTTACTATCCGTCCATGAAAAAATATTCCGACCCGTATGAAATACCGGCGGCGCAGATCAAAACCTTCGTTCCCGTCCTCAACAACGGCACTTTGACACTCTGGCATTTCAACGGGCAAAAGAAAATGATCGGCAGCTACCGCAACGGCAAGCCGAACGGCGAATGGACCAACTGGTATCCCAACGGTAAAAAATCGGCGGTCATGCCCTATCTGAACGGCTTGAGCGAAGGCGTCGGCTCACGCTATTACCGCAACGGCACGAAAGAAAGCGAAATCCAGTTCAAACACGACAAGGCAAACGGCTACTGGAAGCAATGGTATCCCAACGGCAGCCCGAAAACCGAAATGACCATGGTCAACGACAAACCGACCGAAATCATGAGTTGGGACGAAAACGGCCGCGCCCTTTCTGAAATTACCATTACCAACGGCAAACGTAACGGCGTTGTCTTGGAATGGTATGACGACGGAGCCAAAAAGTCCGAAACGGTTTACGCCAACGACCAAATAGTGAAAAAGACAAATTGGGACAAAGAAGGTTACGTTATTGAATAACAGAAAAGGGAAACGATATGTTTCCTTTTTTGTTTAAAACATCACTCTCCCTATCGAATCATGCCGGCCTGACAGGGGTCGTCTGAAACCTACCATTCCCGATGTCATAGAATTTACATTTAAATATCAACCGCTCCCCTTGTTCCTTTACAGATTTCGTTTAAAATACAACCCAAACAACAACTATTCAAATTACATAAAACTATGCGCTATTACGGTACGATTACACGCTGGAATGACAACCGCCAATTTGGAGCCATCCGCGAAGAAAGCATGGGTACAGAAGTATTCGCCCCGCTTTCCGCCTTTACCACACTGACACGTCCGCCTGCCGAAGGCCAACGCGTCTCATTCGACATCGTCAAAGGCAGACGCGGACGCGACGAAGCCGAAAATATCTGCTTCTCCCTTGACTGTGTCGATGAATTCGACTTTTTCGACACCGAACCCGAACCGTATAAAAAAACCTTTTCCAAACTCTTGCTGATTATCCCCATCATCGCCCTACTTGCCGCCGGCGGATGGTTCGGCTGGGATTACTGGCAGAAATACCAGCAACAGGCACAAGCGGCAGCGGCCGCACCGCCGAAGACGATGGTGGAAGAAGTTGCAGCCAAAATAAAAGCCGAACGCGAAGAGTGGTTGGATGCGGTCAACAGCCGTGGTCGTACAAATGCTAAACATAAATCTACGGACACCCAAAAATCTGATCACTCCTCTGTCTCTTCAACATCAAAAAACGAATTCAAATGCGATGGTCGTCAATATTGTTCCCAAATGACTTCCTTAAGTGAGGCAGAATTCTTCGTTAAATTTTGTCCGAATACCAAAATGGACGGCGATCATGACGGTATTCCATGTGAAAACGACAGCCGTTGGCATTAACCTATCTATTTTCTGCGCAAAAGGTCGTCTGAAAACCCAAATCCAAGGTTTTCAGACGACCTTTCATCTTAGCCCTGTTTCAACACCCCAAATTCTTTTAAAATACCGCCTGATTTGAATTTAACCGAGAGACCGAACTTCATGAACCTACATCAAACCGTCGAACGCGAAGCCGCTGCTGCCTTTGCCGCCGCAGGCATCGCCGACAGCCCCGTTGTTTTGCAGCCGACCAAAAACGCCGAACACGGCGATTTCCAAATCAACGGCGTGATGGGCGCGGCGAAAAAAGCCAAACAAAATCCGCGCGAATTGGCGCAAAAGGTGGCCGAAGCATTGGTGGGCAACGCCGTGATTGAAAGCGCGGAAGTGGCCGGCCCCGGCTTTATCAACCTGCGCCTGCGCCCCGAATTTCTCGCCCAAAATATTCAGACGGCCTTGAACGACGCGCGTTTCGGCGTAGCGAAAACCGACAAACCGCAAACCGTCGTCATCGACTACTCTTCGCCCAATCTTGCGAAGGAAATGCACGTCGGTCATCTGCGTTCCAGCATCATCGGCGACAGCATTTCGCGCGTATTGGAATTTATGGGCAACACCGTCATCCGCCAAAACCACGTCGGCGACTGGGGTACGCAATTCGGCATGTTGGTTGCTTATTTGGTTGAGCAGCAAAAAGATAATGCCGCGTTTGAGTTGGCGGATTTGGAGCAGTTTTACCGCGCCGCCAAAGTACGCTTTGACGAAGATGCCGCATTTGCTGACACCGCGCGCGAATACGTTGTGAAGCTGCAAGGCGGCGATGAAACCGTGTTGGCGTTGTGGAAACAGTTTGTCGATATTTCGCTCTCGCACGCCCAAGCCGTTTACGACACGTTGGGCTTGAAGCTGCGCCCTGAAGACGTGGCGGGCGAATCCAAATACAACGACGATTTGCAGCCCGTGGTCGATGATTTGGTTCAAAAAGGTCTGGCGGTCGAAGACGACGGCGCGAAAGTCGTGTTCTTGGATGAGTTTAAAAACAAAGAAGGCGAACCTGCCGCATTTATCGTGCAAAAACAAGGCGGCGGCTTTCTCTACGCCTCCACCGATTTGGCGTGCCTGCGCTACCGCATAGGTCGTCTGAAAGCCGACCGCCTGCTGTACGTCGTTGACCACCGCCAAGCCCTGCACTTCGAACAACTTTTCACCACTTCCCGCAAAGCAGGCTATCTGCCGGAAGATGCAAAAGCCGAGTTTATCGGCTTCGGCACCATGATGGGCAAAGACGGCAAACCGTTCAAAACGCGCAGCGGCGACACCGTAAAATTGGTTGACCTGCTGACCGAAGCCGTCGAACGCGCCACTGCTTTGGTGAAAGAAAAAAATCCCGAATTGGGCGCGGACGAAGCCGCTAAAATCGGCAAAACCGTCGGCATCGGCGCGGTTAAATACGCCGATTTGAGCAAAAACCGCACCAGCGATTATGTGTTCGACTGGGACGCCATGCTCTCGTTTGAAGGCAACACCGCCCCCTACCTGCAATACGCCTACACCCGCGTGCAAAGCGTGTTCCGCAAAGCCGGCGAATGGGACGCAACTGCGCCCACCGTTTTGACCGAACCGCTGGAAAAACAGCTTGCCGCCGAGCTTCTGAAATTCGAAGACGTGCTGCAAAGCGTGGCGGACACGGCGTATCCGCACTACCTCGCCGCCTACCTCTACCAAACCGCCACCCTGTTCAGCCGCTTCTACGAAGCCTGCCCGATACTCAAAGCCGAAGGCGTAACCCGCAACAGCCGCCTGCAACTGGCGAAACTCACCGGCGACACGCTGAAACAAGGCTTGGATTTGCTGGGCATTGATGTGTTGGATGTGATGTAAGACATTCCCATAAGCAAAGGTCGTCTGAAAACGGATTTTCAGACGACCT
>NZ_KV838080.1:88953-101767 GCF_001838645.1 Neisseria sp. HMSC70E02
AAGGTCGTCTGAAAACGGATTTTCAGACGACCTTTTTCTCTTCTTTGCCCCTTACGCTATACTGTCGGAAATATTTTCAATTCCGACAATTCTTTATGCCCGATTTCCTTCCCGTCCCGCCAGCCGAACTGTGGCAGGCGACGCTTGAACACCTCCGCCTCTCCCTGATTGCCCTGCTTTGCGCCGTCGCGTTGGCCGTGCCGCTCGCCGTATGGCTGGCGGACAAACGGCGTTGGGCGGAAGGTGTTTTGCAGGTAACCAATATCCTGCAAACCATTCCGTCTCTCGCGCTGCTCGGCTTGCTGATTCCCTTTGTCGGCATCGGCTCGCCGCCGGTTTTGATTGCGCTGACGCTCTATGCCCTGTTGCCGATTTTTCAGAACACCTATCTCGGTTTGAGCCAAATCGATCCCGCCATCAAAGAAGCGCACACCGCGTTCGGCTTGTCCCGTTGGCAGGCGTTGTGGCGCATTGAATTGCCGATGGCGCTGCCCGCCATGATTTCCGGCATCCGCACCGCGTCCGTATTGATTATCGGCACGGCGACACTCGCCGCGCTTATCGGTGCAGGCGGTTTGGGCAACCTGATTTTGCTCGGCATCGACCGTAATAACATGGCGATGACGTTTACCGGCGCGCTGTTGTCCGCCCTGCTCGCCGTACTGGTCAGCGGCGGCATCGGCATACTGCAAAAGTCCAAGCGCAAAATGCCGATTACCGCCGCCCTACTTGCCATTCTTATCGCCATCGGTTTGGCACCGATTTTTCAAACGAACCCATCCGCACAAAAAATCACCATCGCAGGCAAGCTCGGCAGCGAACCCGACATCCTCATCAATATGTACAAACAGTTGATTGAAGAAAATAATCCGCGCACGCAGGTGGCGCTCAAACCCAATTTCGGCAAAACTTCATTCCTGTTCAACGCATTAAACAGCGGAGAAATCGACATCTACCCAGAATTTACCGGCACCGTCCTTGAAAGTCTGGTCAAAGTCCCTGCCGAACAGCAAAACCGCCGCCTTTCTCCCGAACAGACCTACCAAACCGCCAAAGACCTGCTCGCCCGACAACACCGGCTGACCTTTCTGCCGCCGATGGCATACCAAAACACCTACGCCCTCGCCGTCAGCCAGGACTACGCCGCCGTGCACAATCTGCACAAAATATCCGACCTCAAACGCGTGCAAAACCAAATCCGCGCCGGTTTTACCCTCGAGTTTACCGACCGCGCCGACGGCTACAAGGGTTTGCAACAACACGGCATACAGTTTCGCCACCTCTCGACGCTCGAACCCGCCCTGCGCTACACCGCCCTCCTAAACGGCAAAATCGACCTCGTCGAAGCCTATTCCACCGACAGCGACCTCAAACAATACCGCCTCGCCGTCCTTTCAGACGACATCGCCCTTTTCCCCTCCTACCAAGGCGCGCCGCTGATGAAAACCGAGTTTGCCGAACAGCATCCCGACATCGTGAACGCATTGAACAAACTGGCAGGCAAAATCAGCGAAGCCGAAATGACTGAAATGAACTACCGCGTGAAAGTAGGCGGAGAAAAGCCGGCGGACGTAGCGCGGGATTATTTGCAGAAAAACGGTTTGATAAACGATAAGGGCAAATGATTCAGGTCGTCTGAAAAACGGTTTTCATTTTGTTGAAGCGGGTTTTCAGACGACCTCCAAGTTGCAACAAGCCACCGATTAGACTATAGTGGATCCTCGATCAACACAAACATCAAGGAAATAAGCCATGAGCGGTAAATTAGACCAAATCAGCGGTAATGTAAAAGAGAAAGCCGGAGAACTGTTAAACGACTCCAAACTCCAAGCAGAAGGCGTAATCCAACAAGGCATCGGCAAAGTCAAAGAAGTTGCCGCCGACATTGAGGAAAAAGCAAGCGACGTATTGAAAAAAGGAAAAGAAGAAGCAGGACATCTGGTTGACGAGGCAAAAGAAAAAGCCGAAAACCTGATTGACGACATCAAAAGCAAGTTCTAATCCATCCTTGTCGTAAACTATGTCAAAAGGCCGTTTGAAACACGATTTCAGACGGCCTTTATTTCAGGCAGCGCAGCCACCCTAAAATCGCCTGCTCCCCATCTAATCAAGCTTTCAGACGACCCTGCCGGATAAGTTAGATAGATGAATCCAATGTTTTAACGGCCTTGTCGAATCCCGACTCGAGATACGCATCGTTCAACCCTCAACAGGAGAAGCACCATGCCTTCCGCCAAGCTCATCCAAAAACTCAAACCCGCCTTACAAAACCCGCTTCCGCCCGAACAAGACGGTATTCTGTTGTGCCTCGATTCCGACAACGTAACGGGCGACAACGCCAAATACATGAACATGTACAACCGCCTCGCCCGTTGGTACGATTTCGGCGAACGCTGGATAGCACGCCTCAGATACGGCAACAGCATCAACGAAATGCGGCGCAGCCTGATGGGCGAACTGGAATGGCGGCAAGACTGTACCGCACTCTACGTCTCCATCGGCACAGGTACCGATTTGAACCACCTGCCCGCCGACATCGACCCCGCCAAGCTGGATTTGACCGGCGCAGACCTGTCGCTCGGCATGTTGGCACGCTGCCGCGACGTATGGCGGAAAAAAGCGGCGGGCTTGGACTTGGTACACTGCAACGCCGAAGATTTACCCTTTGCCGACAATATGTTCGACGTCGTATTCCATGTGGGCGGCATCAATTTTTTCAGTGACAAGCAAAAAGCCATCAACGAAATGCTGCGCATCGCCAAACCCGGCACCAAAATCATGATCGCAGACGAAACCGCCGACTTCATCCAGAAACAATACAAAAAAAGCCTATTCACGCGGAGCTATTTCCAAGACACCGATTTCGACCTGACACAAATCGAAAACTGCATTCCCGAAACCGTGCAGGAAAAGAAAACGCGGCTGCTTTGGGACAACCGCTTTTACTGCATTACCTTCCGCAAACCTGTTTGAAAAACGCCATAAACGCAATCGAGAAGAAATATGCCAAACCATCAAAATCGGAGCATAACATGAACATTCCCTTTGCGGCGGCCGCCCTGCTGTTGGCCGTGGCATTTTTTGCCCATCTTTTTGTCGGCACCCGCGAAACCTTAAGCCTGAAACCCGATGCAGAAAACAGCACGCAACAGGGTACGCGCAACTGGATGCAGGCTGTGTGCGTCTTCCAGTTGGTCAGCGTAGATTTGCTGTTGCTGGTCGCCACAGCCTGCCTGCTTGCGTTCACACGGATTTTCGACGGCATAGAAGCCGCCGCTACCCGTTTTGTTGCCGTTTATCTGGGCCTGTGGTGCACCGTGTGGCTGATACAGCTTAAAATGGCCGGTGCGCGCGGCAAAAATTATTTCCTACTCGGCCAGTGGATATTGTTTTTATTGTGCGCCCTGCTGATGCTGTGGGGCGCGTACTAAAAAACCGCGCCGCCGCCCAGGCAGGGCGGATAGCGCTTAAGGCCGTTTAAAAGTGCAGGCTGCCTTTAAAGGTCGTCTGAAAACACATTTATAGTGGATTAAATTTAAATCAGGACAAGGCGCCGAAGCCGCAGACAGTACAGATAGTACGGCACCGATTCACTTGGTGCTTCAGCACCTTAGAGAATCGTTTTCTTTGAGCTAAGGCGAGGTAACGCCGTACTGCTTTAAAGTCAATCCACTATACTTTTTCAGACGACCTCGGAATCTGACAAGGTCGTCTGAAAACCGAATTTATAAACTCAAATATCAGCATATCCATACCCAAAACGGCTCATGCTGAAACCCAATGTCTCAGGCAAATTTAACGTCTTTATCGGGTCTCAACCCAAGCTGCATTTACCGATTTGAATCGGCTATACTACCGCCTTTCCTTAACACACACATTGTCATGAGTACCAAAAAATTTCCCGTCCCCCTAAGCTATTTCAGCATGCCGTTGGGGCTTTTCGCGCTCGGTTTGTCTTGGCGTTACGGCGCGCGTATCGGGCTTTTACCGACTTGGGCTGCGGAAACGCTGTTAGCCGCCGCCTTTGCACTTTGGCTGCTGCTGGTCATTGCCTACATCATCAAAATCCGTTTTTTCCGCCCCGAATTTTTGCAGGATTTGCAGGATTTGGTGCAATGCTGTTTCATCAGCGCGATTCCGATTACCACGATGCTGGCAGGTTTGGCGGCACTGCCCTACCAAACGCTACCGGCAAAAGGGTTGATTTTGCTGGGAACGGCGGGACAGTTGGCATTTGCCATGTACCGCGCAGGCGGCTTGTGGCGCGGCGTCCATACCCTTGATGCCACCACGCCGATTGTTTACCTGCCCACCGTTGCCACCAATTTTGTCAGCGCGACCGCAATGGCGGTATTGGGTTGGTCGGATTACGCCTGGCTGTTTTTGGGCGCGGGACTGTTTTCATGGCTTAGCTTGGAAGCCGCCATATTGAGCCGTTTGCGCACCGGCACACCCGTCAACGCCCCTGTGCGCGGTATCGTCGGCATTCAACTTGCGCCCGCTTTTGTCGGCTGCGGCGCCTATTTCGCTGCATCGGGCGGGCACATCGACACCTTCGCGCTGCTTTTAATCGGCTACGGCTGCCTGCAATTCCTGCTACTGCTGCGCCTTCTGCCTTGGATGCTGGAACAGGGTTTCAGCCCCAGTTTTTGGGGTTTCTCATTCGGTTTGGCGGCAATGACAGGCTGCGGCTTCCATTTGATCGCCGAACAGCGTTTACTGTTTTTAGGCTATTTCCTCGCCACCGCAGGCTCCGGCTTGGTGATGCTGCTGTTGCTGGCGACTTTGAATTTAGCGAGACAGGGACGGTTGTTGGTGAAATGAAAAATCGTGCGGCTTAAAGCTATTGCCGAAAGGGCGTGGATGTACACGATTTCAGGTCGTCTGAAAGCGGAGTTTCTGAGAAGTTAAAAGGCTACCTGAAAAAAGCAGCCTGCACTTTTATAACCCAAAGTGCAGGCTGTTTTTCATATTTTCAGACGACCTTTTTATTTAATTGGGGTGTTTACCATCATTCAAACAAGATATAATTACTAAAATAACAAGCACCTAAGGAAAGAATATGTCTATCCGCAGCACAAAATTTGTTAACGAAATAATTCCTCTATGGAAAGAAATTGAAAGCCTATTAAAAGATATCAATGTAAAAGGCTTGTCTACAGACGATCGAAATGAAATTGCTCACTCAAAAAAAGTTGTAGCTTATTTTTCAGGAATGCTTGATGCAATCGATCCTGATTTCATACCTATGCAGGTTTTAGTTAATGTCATAAGCCCTATAACATATATAAAGAGCAATCTAGTAAGTTACATTAATTCATCTAATATTAGTTATATTAAGGATATTAATAATAATTACTTGGATACTTTACTTAGAGATCTTATGCCTTTCATTTTTTACAAAGGAAACGCTGGTAGAGTTTTAACAACTGCTTTAGAACAATATGCCGAAGCAATGACGGAGCATTCAAAACATTATCTAGAAGAACTCCAAGAATATTCTGAGAGGAATAAAAATATTACAAGAGATGCTGAAAATATTCTTTCTGATTTATCTGAGAAACAAGAAAAATTTGAGAATTATAATAATGAACTCTTTGAAAATGATGGTTTAGAAAGCAAAATAGCTGGCTTGGCAGCTGACTTTGAGAGTAAGCATAAAGAAATAGATAAATTATACCAATCCACTTTTGATGAAGATGGGTTGAAGAATGAATTATATAGCTACCTTAATGATGCAAAAGAGGAAAGTTATAAAATCAAAGATCTAAAAAAAACCTCTTCTCAAGCATTAAAGGAATTAGAAGAATTTCATGAAGAGATATTTGGAACGGAAAATGAAGATGGAAAGAAAGAAGGAGGTCTGAAAAATGAACTTGAAACCCGCAAGCAGGAATTAGATGATTTTAAAAAGAAACAACAAGAACGTTACAACGAATTAAATAAACAAATTGAAAGCCTTTTACCTGGAGCAACGTCTGCCGGCTTATCTAACGCATATAATGCAATGCGGAAAAAATTTAGCAAAGATGTAGCATCTTATGGGAAATGGTTTTATTGGGCACTGGCAATTTTATTTATTGTTATTGTTTCTGTAAATATAAATTTCAGCTCTCTTTTAAACTATATTTCAAGTATTTTTTGCAAAACTGAAATAATTACTCAAATTGAGCAACATAATAACGATAGTTCTATAGGAATTACTTTAATTTCTATTTTAAAAGGATTGATTTATAAGTTACCGTTTATTTTACCTGCATTTTGGTTAGTGATGTTTGTATCCAAACGACGTAGTGAAGCGCAAAGACTTGAACAAGAATATGCACATAAAGAAGCACTGGCAAAGTCTTATGAAAGTTACAAAAAACAAATAGAAAAACTCAATGAGGAAGAACAGAGTAAACTATTACCAATATTGATGGAAAATATGTTAAAAGCAATTGCATTAAATCCAGCAGATACATTGGATAAAAATCATAAAGAACCAACACCAATTGAAGAAATTGTAAAGAAAAAAGAAATCTTAGAATTTATAGAAAAATAAAAAGAAATAGTTACATCCAAGCCATAAAATAATAGTAGATTTATGTGAAAAAAGGTCGTCTGAAACCTGAACTGCACCCCAAAAGTTGGACATCCCCTCCAACTCACAAGGTGCAGTTTTTTTATGAGCAAATATACATTACCACAAACCCTCCATAAAATGACTGCACTTTACTTACTCAACCATACAAAACATTAGACAGGAGCTTTATATGCAACAACGTATCCAAATCCCACGCAACTGCATTGAATTGACGGGTGTGATTTTTATCCCTGAAAATTTCGATCCTTGAGCGCGCTGCTTCCGCCAAGAAAGAACTGGTACGCATTGAGGGCGCAACCCACGTTTCTTTAATATGATAAAGACGCAGACAAAGCGGTTGAAAAACTGGCGGGTTTCTTTAAGAAAAACCTGTAGTTTTAAGCAATATCATGCCGCTTGGAGGCCACCTGAAAAAATAGCCTGCACATTCGGAAAACGAAATGCAGGCTCTGCTTTTAAGGTCGTCTGAAAACTCAAAAACCAACCTGCACTTTTCAGACGACCTAAGCAGGGAAATGAGATTGATAAACCCAATTTTTTAAGCAGTTAACAGTTCTGTTAGGTCTCCGCCCAGCCTTCCCTTACATCCCCCAATAATTTCCATCTAATTTTCCCCACTTACAATCGCCCCACAAACAGCGCAGACCGCTTCATATTCCCATCCGTAAGGACCACTACCATGAAAAACATTAAATTTACCCTAGCCATATTTTTCGGCGGCATATTCGCTTTATGGCTGCTTGCTACATCATTTCCAGACCAGTGGGGCGTATTTCCGGTACGCAACCTATTGCTACAACTAACTGGCACCATCAGCATACTGGCCATGAGTGGCTGTCTGATACTTGCCGTGCGCCCCAAAATACTCGAAACCCCGCTCGGCGGGCTGGACAAAATGTACCGCCTGCACAAATGGTTCGGCATCATTGCCCTTTCAGGCAGCATCCTGCACTGGACCAGTAAGCAATTCCCCAAATGGCTGGTAAAGCTCGGTCTGTTTGACGGCAAAAAGCCGCCACGCCCGCCGATACAGGAAATATTGACATTAAAAGATTGGCTGGCTACCCAACGCCACTTTGCCGAAGAAGTTGGCGAAATCGCTTTTTATGTCGCCATCGTCCTGCTTGTCGCCGCCCTCATCAAACGCATACCCTACCGCTGGTTTGCCAAATTCCACATCCTTATCGTCCCCGTTTATCTCGCGCTCGTGTGGCACACCACCGTGCTGGCAAATTTTGCCTATTGGTCGCAACCGCTGGGATGGCTGCTCATCGCAGCCTTACTTGCAGGCATCGCCTGCTCGCTGATTGCCCTGTTCAAGCGCATCGGCAAACCGCAAAACGCCACCGTATCCGCCCTAAATCAAAACGGCAATCTGCTCTCCCTGACCCTGAACGCCCCGAAATGGCAGGGACACCGCGCAGGACAATTCCTCTTTTTACGCACACACGGAGAAAGCCACCCCTTTACTATCGCCTCCGACTGGCAGCCTAATCACCAACAACTCACACTCGTTGTCAAAGACTTGGGCGACTACACCCGCCGCCTGCCGCAACGCCTGAACATCGGCGACACCGTGCAAATCGACGGCGCATACGGACGATTCGACTTTTCCGATGGACAAGCGCAAATCTGGGTCAGCAACGGTATCGGTTTTACCCCATTTCTCGCACGGCTCAACGAATAAGCCAAACAGCCCGCCACCCAGCCGACAGACTGGTTTCATGCCGATAGAAACCTGCCTGCCGAAACGCTCGCCCACTGGCAAAATTTAGCGCAGCAAGCCAATGTCAATTTCCACTATATCCCCTCCGAAACCCAAAGGCTCACCGCCGAACATATCGGGCAGACTGTCCGCGACAGTGCAAACCGCAGCCTATGGCTTTGTGGCAACCGCAATTTCACTCGCAGCATCTCAGGCAGCCTAAAAACGCGGTCGCAACATTTGGAATTCTTCGAATTCCGCTAAACAGTTGCAAATATAGGGCAGCGTGAAATACAGCCCTAACCTAGCCCAAACAAAATAGTCCACACCTTCAAAACGAAGTTGTGGACTGTTTTTTGCTTTTCAGACGACCTTTACTACTTCTAAAAGGTCGTCTGAAAATCCGTCTACCCTAAAGCCACTTTTTCAGCTACCCTTCCCCTATTATTTTCCTCCACTTCCCAAGGAGTTCCTCATGAACATCGCCATCACTGGTTCCAGCGGCAACATCGGCGGCATGGTCGCCCGTCATCTGAACACACGTGGTCTGCCGCTTATCCTGCCGCTGCGCAACCCCGCCAAAGCGCCCGTTCTGCCGAACTGCGAAGCGCAGCGGTTTGCCTATGGCGATTTGGAGCTTGCCGAGCAGGCGTTAAACGGGGTGGACGTGCTGTTTATGGTGTCCGCCGCCGAAAGCCCGACGCGTGAGCAAGAGCATTTGACTTTGGTGCAGGCTGCTTCGGAAGCGGGCGTGCAACACATGGTCTATCTCTCTTTTGCGCAGGCGGCGTTGGACAGCACCTTCACGCTGGCGCGCACCCATGCGGTTACCGAAAATGCAATCCGGCAAACAAATATGCGTTACACCTTTCTGCGCGACAATTTTTACAGCGAGATGATGGCAACGATTGCCAACGCAGACGGCATCATCGCAGGTCCTGCCGACGACGGGCGCGTTGCCTGCGTTTCGCAGCGCGATGTCGCCCAAGCTGCGGCAAACGTCATCGCCGACATCGCGTGCGGCAACCACCGCCACGATAATCAGACCTATACGCTGACAGGTTCCCAATCATTAAGTTTTGCTGAAATAGCCGCCGTCTTAACCGAAATCACCGGCAAACCGCACCGCTACCATAATGAAACCGTGGAAGAAGCCTTCGCCAGCCGCAAAGCCGCGTACCCTGATACGCCCGACTGGCAGATTGAAGCGTGGGTTTCCACCTACACCGCCATTGCTAAAGGCGAACTTGCCGCCGTTTCAGACGACCTGCCGAAATTGCTAGAACGCGAGCCGCGCCGTTTTGTCGAAGTTGCAAAGGATATTTATGATGCAGCCTGAACATACTCCCTTAATCGAATTCAAAAACGTCAGCAAACGCTACGACAACCACACCGCTGTGAACGAACTGAACCTCACCATTTACCAAGGCGAGTTTTTCGTGTTGGTGGGCGGTTCGGGCAGCGGCAAATCCACTACGCTGCGCATGATTAACGCGCTGACCGAGCCGACTGACGGCGATGTTTATTTCAACGGCAGGCGTATCAAAGATTACGACATCCGCGGGCTGCGCCACCGCATCGGCTATGTGCTGCAACAAATCGCCCTGTTCCCCACTATGACCGTGCGGCAGAATATCGAACTGATGCCCGACATTTTGGGCTGGGACAAACCGAAGCGCACATCGCGCGTGAACGAACTGCTCGAGCTGGTCGGTATGCCGCCCGAAACCTACCTAAACCGCTATCCGCACGAACTCTCCGGCGGCGAACAGCAACGCATCGGCATCCTGCGCGCCATCGCCGCCAAACCCGACATCCTGTTGATGGACGAACCCTTTTCCGCTCTCGACCCGCTCGCCCGCGCTTCCCTTCAGGAAACGGTTTCCCTGATACACAAAAAACTCGGCACCACCATCGTTTTCGTTACCCACGACATGAGCGAAGCCGCCAAGCTCGCCTGCCGCATCGGCGTGATGCACCAAGGCAGGCTGGTGCAGGTCGATACGCCGCAGGATATTCAAAACCATCCGGCGGATGATTATGTGCGCTCCCTGTTCGGCGCGGCGCAGCCGGAAAACACCGCCTCTGCTGACGAAGTCATCAATCTTTATCGCCGTTTGGATGCGGACGGCAAAGCGCGGGTAAGGGAACACTGGGCAAAAGAAGAAAGAAAAGAAGATTAGAAAAGGGTCGTCTGAAAACGTCAAAATGGTTTGAGGCAGCTTGCGATATTTGTTTGAACGCTGCCGAAGCGTCGTTTTCAGACGACCTTTTCCCAATCCGTATCCCGATATTGTTATAATCCGAGCTGTCCGGACAACCACCGATTTATATCCATATGAATACCTTCATCCTCCACGACACACGCCCTTATCCGCAGACTCCGGTTAAAAACCATTTACTGATAAACGCCTCACTGCTCGCACACGGCACGACCGCCGCAACCCGCAAGATCGCCGTGGGGCAGTTGCAAACCGAAATCCGCAGCCAGCTTCATCAAAACTACTACGTCAACCTGTCCGTCGCTATGACCATGGCGCCCGATGTAGAGACCTACAACGCGCTGATGCAGAGCATCAACCAAGTGTTATCCGCCGAAAACGACGACGAAGCCCAATGGTTTGCCTTGCCCGTCGTCATCGTCGCCGGCTGCAAACAGGAGCGATCGCTGTCCCTGACGCTGCCTACCGAGGCACTGACCGCCTGCCTGTCCAACTATCCCCACTTGCGTGCCTTAACGCAAAACACCCAATGGCTGCCCTTCCTCGCCCATTCAGACGACCTAAGCGGCATCACGCCCGAACAGTGGTGGAAGGCGAAACAAAACAGCGAATCCGCCGCCACGTTCCTGCAAACCTTTGAAGACAAACCGCTGATCTGCCCCGAAGGGCAGTCTGTCCACGTCGTGTACGCCTTGGGCTACGGTGACAAAAACCTGCAAACCGCCTTGGGTGTCAACCTGCAACAGGCTGGCCTGCCGCTGATGCAGGTTTGGCAGGAAAGCCTTGCCGCCGCCGGCGTTACCCTCTTCACCAACCCGCTGTCCCCGAACACCCCGCTCCAAGCCCTGACCGACGGCAGCCACACCCGTCAGCGCATGGCGATGGACGTGTTCGCCACCAACGCCATCCGCGCCATCCGCATGCAGAGTCCGCGCGTCGGCGTCGTCATCGCTGCAAGGGCGGGCGGGCAGATTCTGTTCGGTTTCAACGCGACCGACAGCGCGTTTGAAGTCGTCCCGCAAGTGTTCGTGTGGAACCTTTCGTCTTCCGACAACATCGCCGTCATCCAACACAACTTCCTCGACCTGATGGCGGAATGCCGCGTCGAGCATATCCGCATCCTGCACGACGTTTTGCCGGAAAATGCCGACCTGCCGACCTACGCGCAGTCCCTGTCCCTGGACGGACACAACCCATTCTTCTCCGAACACGCCTAAACCGCCTATGAAAAACCATTCCGTACTCTTCGTCTGCCTCGGCAACATCTGCCGCTCACCCATGGCAGAATACGTCCTGCGCCACCGCGCCCGCGAAGCAGGCGTAGCCCACCGCATCCGCACCGACAGCGCAGGCACATCCGGCTGGCACGACGGCGAAAACATGCACCAAGGCACGCGCAAAACCCTCGCCGCCCACGGTATTGACCACCAAGGTTTTACCAGCAGCCAAGTGCGTTCCGAAGATTTTGATGAATTCGACTTCATCATCGCCATGGACGACAACAACCTTGCCGAACTGGAAAAAATGTTCGGCAAACACCCCGACAAAATCTTCAAACTCACCGACCTCATCCCCGAAAGCGGCTACCGCCACGTCCCCGACCCATGGTACACCGGCGACTTTGACGAAACCTTCAGGCTTGTGGACGCAGGCAGCGTCGCGTTGCTGAAAAAGCTGGATTTGGTTTGAATCGGTTGACAGCGTTTAAAGTTGAACGCAACGCAGTAAAAAAGGTCGTCTGAAACCTCAAATTTGGGTTTCAGACGACCTTTTTCCCTATCTTTATTTATGCAGGCTTATGAGGGCTGCCCGATTTTCCTGACCTTCTTAGCATGCAAACACGCAATAATCACCAAACAGGAGACAACGAAATATACACCCGAAACAAACATAAACAGCATAGACATCAAGCCTTGCCCCATATCACCGCAGCAAAGCGGCGTCGAATTGCTCCAATACAAAAACAGATAGGCGCCATTAAGAATCGATGTCGCCCAAAGAGAGGCAGGCATATATCGCTTGAAATAAAGATAAGGCAGGCATAGGAAAAATTGCACCAACAGACCAAACCCGGCCATCTCAAGCGCCTCCTTCGGTTCATTCGCCCCTAAATCAAAATATTGCGCCCAAGCATAAGACCATAAGGTCATAACGATGACAATCACAACAGCCGCGCTCAACAAAGAAAAAACCCGCTGTTGCTTGTTTTGAAATTGAAAAAACACGATACGTCCAAACCTCCTCAGAGCGGCACTTTCAAGCCCATTGATATTATAGTGGATTAAATTTAAATCAGGACAA
>NZ_KV838080.1:101867-155205 GCF_001838645.1 Neisseria sp. HMSC70E02
AACGCCGTACCGGTTTAAAGTTAATCCACTATAAGGGTTCGATTTTTATTCAAAACCCTTATTCAGTCAACATGACGCCACTGATTTCAACCTGCCTTTTCAGACGACCTCTCAGTCTTTTGCACAACAATACCATCAAACCGCACTCGCCAACCCCATGCGCCTTGGTTTCCTATACAATATCGCGCAATACAAACCTACCCTACCACCATGTCCAAAAAAATCCTCATCATCACCCCGAGCTGGATCGGAGACTGCGTCATGACCCAGCCGCTTTACCGCCGCCTGCACGAACTCCATCCCGGCTGCACCATAGACGCATTCGCGCCCAAATGGTCGATGGCGGTGTTCGAGCGTATGCCCGAAATCAACCGCGTAATTGAAAACCCGTTCGGACACGGCGCATTGGAGCTGAAAAAACGCTGGCGTATCGGGCGCGAACTGGGTAAACAAGGTTACGACCAAGTCATCGTCCTGCCCGGTTCGCTCAAATCCGCCCTCATCGCCTTCGCCACCGGCATCAAGCAGCGCACCGGCTACGTCGGCGAATCGCGCTACCTGCTGCTCAACGACATCCGCAAACTCGACAAAGCCGCCCTGCCCCTGATGGTCGACCGCTACACCGCCCTCGCCCATCCGACGCAGGCGGACTTCAACGGACATTCCGATAACCCGCGTTTCACCATTTCCCCCGAAAGCCGCACCGCCGCGCTTGCCAAATACAGTTTGAATACGGACAAACCCGTTCTCGCCTTCTGTCCGGGCGCGGAATACGGCCCCGCCAAACGCTGGCCCGCGCGCCATTTTGCCGAACTCGGCCGCCGCTATCTGGCGCAAGACTGGCAGGTTTGGCTGTTCGGCTCGCAAAAAGATTTCGACATCGCCGAAGAAATCAACCGACTTTCAGACGACCTCTGCACCAACCTCTGCGGCAAAACCAACCTTTCCGAAGCGATTGACCTGCTTTCCTGCACCGACACCGTCGTCTGCAACGACAGCGGCCTGATGCACCTCGCCGCCGCCCTCGACCGCAAACTCGTCGCCGCCTACGGCTCCTCCAGCCCCGACCATACCCCGCCCTTGAGCCAAAAAGCCAAAATCGTCAGCCTGCACCTCGAATGCTCGCCCTGCTTCAAACGCGAATGCCCGTTGGGACACACCGACTGCCTGAACAAACTCACGCCGGACATGGTTCAAAAAGCGGCGGAGGAATTGGCGCAAACGGAATCTGAATAAGCCATCAACCGACAAATTCTAAATCTGCAACAAAACCATACGACAAAAGGTCGTCTGAAACCTTATTCCGGTTTTCAGACGACCTTTCAGATGCTCAAAATCTGTGTATTTAATCTTGCAATGCGGCGGCGATTTCGTTGCGCAGTTTGTTTAAAAACCTGCCGTGGCGTACCCATTGGGCGGCAGCTTCGTGTTCTTTCGCTGCAAAGGCCGTCCGCAAATCTTGATACAGCTTGTCTTGCTCGCGGCTGATTTCTTGATCCAACGCGCGCAGGGCTTCGTTGTTTTGCGCCATTTGCGCATCCATCAGCGCTTCGCGCCATTCCATTTGCTGCATGAGAAATTCAGGAGCGAAAGAGGTATGCTCCGGCGCATCAGCGTCTATGCCCAACGTTTTCAGCAGATACGCGGCGCGGTCGATGGGATTTTTCAAGGTACGGTAGGCATCGTTGATGGTGGAAGACATCATCACTGCCTGCTTTTGCTCGAACGCGGAGGCTGAAGCGAATTTATCGGGATGGAAACGGGCAGCCAAGGTGCGGTAGGTTTGCTCCAAGCTTTCGGCGTCGATATCGAAAGCGGGTTCAAGCTGGAAGAGTGTGAAATATTGGGACATGGCGGGATAATTAATGTGAAATTTTCGGCAGAAACCTAATTTTGCCTTATAATCCGCTGATTCTTAACCAATAAGGACTGAATATGAGCAGTAAAGTGCAACACAATAAAGGCAAAATACGCGACAATGCCTTAAAAGCCTTAGTGAAATCCGATTTGTTCCGACACAAGGTGGAACGGAAAAGAAAAGGCAAAGGCAGCTACAACAGACAGGAAGCGAAAAAATGGCGGGACGGTTTTGATACTGTCCCGCCGTTTTTATGTCTTAAACGTGGAAGCTCTCGCCACAGCCGCAAGAGTCTTTGACATTCGGGTTTTCAAATTTGAAACCTTCCTGCAAGCCTTCTTTGGTGTAATCGACTTGCGTGCCGTCCAGATAAACCAAGCTTTTCGGGTCGATATAAACGCGCGCGCCGTGTTCTTCGAAAACCAAGTCGTCCTCGTTCGCTTCATCGACAAATTCAAGGTTGTATGCCATGCCCGAGCAGCCGCTGGTTTTCACACCCAAGCGCACGCCCAAGCCTTTGCCGCGTTTGGTCAGGTAGTTGTTGATGTATTTGGCTGCGTTTTCTGTGATGGTAATCAAAATATTTGTCCTTTTTATATAGATTGAAAATACTGGTTTTCAGGTCGTCTGAAACTTGAGTTAACTTTTTGGCAACCTGCGGTGCCGCTGACGATACAGCAACACAGCCCAAATCAGCCAAATACCCAGCCAAACTGGGAAGAGTGCTAACAAACTGATCCAGCCATAAATACTGCCTGTCCAATCACGGTTAAGCGGCGTACGGAATGCAGAATCCAACCTGGTCCGAGAGGCTAAATACACCCGTGCAGTTTCGCCCCGTATCTCAGGACGCAAAGACAAGATTTCCACTTCGATATGGTTTAACCCAATAGGCGTATCCGCGCAGTCCAAACAGCGGATATCTATCCGCCGCTGCGCATGTACTGTGCTTTTGCTTGTGCTTTGTGGCGTATAGACTTGATAAGTAATGTCGTCAGACGAGGGTTCCACACTTGCCGCATGCAGTTTCACCTGCCCGGATTCACGCTCAATCGTGATAAGGGGCGGTTGACCGTTTTGGAGCGCAACATAGGATAATTTTACCCGTGCACCTTCCTTTAAAACAATGCTTTGCTCAGGAGGATAGTAATTCACCACCGCAAATAAAGCATATCCGACCAGCAGTATCAAACTATATGCGTAAAACAGTATTTTCGCGATACCGCATTTACCCATTTATCTAACCTTGTTCAATTTTCCGTTGCCTGTCGCTGCTGCGCCCAAGCAACAGCAGCCTGCATGGCTGCCCGGGCCTGCGGACTGTTTTTCCAACAAGTCGAGCCGGTCAATTTTGCGCCTTGTTCCAAAACGTCATCCAAATTCGCTGCCGCCAGCGTGGTAACATCATCCAAACCCATTTGCTGCAAACGCTGCAATACAGTTTTACCTATGCCTTTGACGGCAAGCAGGGATTTGGTTTCTTCATCGGTAAAAGGCATATCGTCTCCTTCGATTTTGCAGGCATATCGACAAATATAAGCCTACGGCTTATCGCCCTCTCCCTAACCCTCTCCCGCAGGGAGAGGGGATAGATTGGCAGGCAGTCCCAAATTTGGCGGCAACTTCAAAAGGATTAAGTTTCTGTGTCCTTACCCTCTTCTTTACAAGAAAAGGCATGCCGTTTCTTTTGATTTTGCAGGCGTATCGACTAAATATAAGTCTGCGGCTTATTGCCCTCTCCCTAACCCTCTCCCGCGGGGAGAGGGGATAGATTGGTAGGCAGTCTCAAATTTGGCGGCAATTTCAAAAGGATTAGGTTTCTGTGTCCTTACCCTCTTCTTCACGATAGAAGGTATGTCGTCTCTTTTGATTCTGGAGGCGTATCGACTAAATATAAGCCTGCGGCTTATCGCCCTCTCCCTAACCCTCTCCCGCGGGGAGAGGGGATAGATTAGCAGGTAGTCCTAAATTTGGCGGCAACTTCAAAAGGATTAGGTTTCTGTGTCCTTGTCTTCCACCTCTGAGTGAGAAGGGAACAAGCCTTCGAGTTTACTTTTTCCGGAAACCCTAAGACTTTCAGGAGTCCTATGAATGTCTGCCGACAAAGCACCCACTAATCGGATTATTTGTTTTCCTGACGTTTGCGGTAGTCGGCAACAGCCGCTTTTACCGCATCTTCAGCCAAGATGGAGCAGTGGATTTTCACAGGCGGTAATTCCAGTTCTTCGGCGATTTCGCTGTTTTTGATTGCCAGCGCGTCATCCAAGCTTTTGCCTTTAACCCACTCGGTAATCAGGCTGGACGAAGCAATGGCGGAGCCGCAGCCGTAGGTTTTGAATTTGGCGTCTTCGATGATGCCTTCGTCGTTTACTTTGATTTGCAGGCGCATGACGTCGCCGCAGGCCGGCGCGCCGACCATACCGGTGCCGACAGACTCGTCGTTTTTATCGAAAGTACCGACATTGCGGGGGTTTTCATAGTGATCAATTACTTTATCGCTGTATGCCATGATGTGGTTTCCTTAATGTTTTTTGATGGTTTAAGTGGTTTGTTTGCCGATTTTCAGACGGCCTGAAGTTTAGATTTTGCACGCGCCGCCTTCGCAGCCGTCGTCGTTTTCCGAATCGACGCCGCCTTCTACGGTAACGCCGTCAAAATCTTCAAGCAGGTTGTCGAGATTGTCCAAATCTAAATCTTGTTCGTTCATGGGTTGTATCCTTGATTTTAATGTGGTGGCTTTTAGGTCGTCTGAAAAGGTCTTTGGGGATTTTCAGACGACCTTTTTTATTTATAGGTAGGTTGGGTTGTTAAACCCAACATTTCGGGTGTTTTGATAGGCTTGTTGGGTTTTCAACCCAACCTACGCTTGCTGGCAAATTTATGTATCCAGTAGATGTCTCAAATGACTTAGTTCAATAGGTAGACAATCATCTTCTTTGTCATATAGGCAGTTAACATATATGCGTGCAACATTTGGATATTGTTTATGATAGTCAGCAACCCAGATTTTTACATTCTGATAAGTCCAATTTTGTTTTTTACCATAATTTGAATTACATATTTCACGTTCTAGATCTCCTGAACGCCAGCCTGATAATTTTTCATATTTATCAAATATTTCTTTTACAGTTCGGGGTAATGGCATAATCTCCTACCTTAAATTTATAATCATAAAATTGATTTTTTATCAATGCGCCGCCCATTCAATCAAATTCAAATCAATCCCGTCTTTGAACATTTCCCACAACGGCGACAGTTCGCGCAGTTTGCCGATTTTGGATTTGATCAGTTCAGCGGCGAATTGCACTTCTTCTTCGGTGGTCATGCGGCCGAAGGTGATGCGCAGGGATGAGTGCGCCAGTTCGTCGTTGCGGCCGAGCGCGCGCAGGACGTAGCTGGGTTCGAGCGAGGCGGAGGTGCAGGCGGAGCCGCTGGATACGGCGAGTTCTTTCACCGCCATAATCAGGCTTTCGCCTTCGACGAAGTTGAAGCTGACGTTCAGGTTGTTCGGGGCGCGGTGTTCGAGGTCGCCGTTGATATAGACTTCTTCGATGCCTTCGATGCCTTTGAGGAAGATGTCGCGCAGTTTGCGGTAGTGCGCCATGTCTTGCTCGAGTTCTTCTTTGGCGATGCGGAAGGCTTCGCCCATGCCGACGATTTGGTGGGTCGGCAGGGTGCCGCTGCGGAAGCCGCGTTCGTGGCCGCCGCCGTGCATTTGGGCTTCGAGGCGGACGCGGGGTTTGCGGCGGACGTACAGTGCGCCGATGCCTTTGGGGCCGTATACTTTGTGGCCGGACATGGACAGCAGGTCGATTTTGGCGGCTTCTACGTCAACAGGCACTTTGCCGCAAGCTTGGGCGGCATCGACGTGGAAGATAATTTTGCGTTCGCGGCAAATTTCGCCGATGGCGGGAATGTCTTGCACCACGCCGATTTCGTTGTTCACCCACATTACAGAAATCAGGATGGTGTCGTCGCGGATGGCGGCTTTGAGTTCTTCCAAGTCAATCAGGCCGTTTTCCTGTACGCCGAGGTAGGTGACTTCAAAGCCTTGGCGTTCGAGTTCGCGCATGGTGTCGAGCACGGCTTTGTGTTCGGTCTTGACGGTGATGAGGTGTTTGCCTTTGGTTTTGTAGAAGTTTGCCGCGCCTTTGATGGCAAGGTTATCGGACTCGGTCGCGCCGCTGGTGAAGATGATTTCTTTGGGGTCGGCGTTGATCAGGGCGGCAATGTCGGCGCGGGCTTTTTCGACGGCCTCTTCTGCTTCCCAGCCGAATGCGTGGCTGTTGGAGGCGGGGTTGCCGAAGGTTTCGGTCAGATAGGGAATCATTTTTTCGGCAACGCGTTTGTCAACAGGAGTGGTGGCGGCGTAGTCGAGATAAACGGGGGTTTTGACGGTCATGGTTTGCTCTTTCTT
The DNA here is from genome assembly GCF_001838645.1 of Neisseria sp. HMSC70E02. Lineage (NCBI taxonomy): Bacteria > Pseudomonadati > Pseudomonadota > Betaproteobacteria > Neisseriales > Neisseriaceae > Neisseria > Neisseria sp. HMSC70E02. The sequence goes on from NZ_KV838080.1 coordinate 108,143, forward strand.
TTTCTGTAATGTACTTAATGGATATGTGTAAATTGGATGACGTGGCTGCCGTCATCGCTGTTTTTCTGTTCGATGATGCTTTGCAGGGTAACGCTGCTGAGGTAATCGTTGATGGTTTTGTTCAGGTTTTCCCAAAGGTCGTGCGTCAGGCAGGGCGCGCCGTGGTGGCAGTTGGCTTTGCTGCTGCATTGGGTGGCGTCCAGCTTGTCTTCGGCGGCGGAAATGATTTGGGCGATATTGATTTGTGCGGGAGGGGCGGCGAGGATGTAGCCGCCGCCGGGGCCGCGCAGGCTTTCGACCAGCCCGGCGCGCCGCAGTTTGCTGAATAGTTGTTCGAGATAGGAAAGCGAAATGCTTTGGCGTTCGCTGATGGCGCTGAGTTTGACAGCGCCGTTTTGCGCGTTCATCGCCAAATCGATCATGGCGGTAACGGCAAAACGCCCTTTTGTGGTCAGTCTCATGGTAGGTGCCTGTGTCGGCTTTTTTATAGTGGTGCGATTGTCTAATATCTGAGTGATTCAGTCAAGTATATTCGGGCGTCTTCCGATTGTTTGTTTAAATGGCTGGGCGAATGGATTTTTATCTGCCTGAAGATTTCTCTTTTTTTATCTGAAACTTGAATCCGAGGTCGTCTGAAAAGTGCTATTACCCCGCTTTTGGCGGGGTTAAAACCATTTGCTTTATAATTGCGATTGATATAGATTATCTAATTCATACTAAATCATTATGGTATTGTAAAAGGTCGTTTGAAAACGCCCTACCCGTTTCAGACGACCCAAGCCATAAGCAACCCCTTAACAGAGGCAATCAACAATGAAACGCGATTTGAGCAAAATGACCTGTATCGAAGACCTGCGCCTTGTCGCCAAGCGCAAGATGCCGCGCATGTTTTACGATTACATCGATTCAGGTTCTTGGACGGAAACCACCTACCGCGAAAACACTTCGGATTTCAAAGACATCCGCTTCCGCCAAAAAGTGTTGGTCAATATGGAAGGCAGAAGCTTGGAAACCAAAATGATCGGTCAGGACGTGAAAATGCCGGTGGCGATTGCGCCGACGGGCTTTACCGGTATGGCACACGCCGACGGCGAAATCTTGGCGGCGCGGGCGGCGGAGAAGTTCGGCATTCCGTTTACACTCTCTACCATGTCCATCTGCTCGATTGAAGACGTTGCCGAGAACACCAGCGCGCCGTTTTGGTTTCAGCTTTATGTGATGCGCGACCGCGAGTTTATGGAAAACCTGATTAAGCGTGCGAAGGATGCCAAGTGTTCGGCATTGGTTTTGACCGCCGATTTGCAGGTTTTGGGCCAACGCCACAAAGACATCAAAAACGGTCTGTCCGCACCGCCGAAACCGACCATCGCCAATTTAATCAATCTGGCAACCAAGCCCGAATGGTGCATGAAAATGCTGAACACGGAACGCCGCACGTTCCGCAATATCGTCGGACACGCCAAAAACGTCGGCGATTTGTCTTCGCTGTCTTCATGGACTTCCGAACAATTCGACCCGCGCCTGAGCTGGGACGACGTTGCCCGAATTAAAGATTTGTGGGGCGGCAAGCTGATTATCAAAGGTATTATGGAACCCGAAGATGCGGAAAAAGCAGCAAAAAGCGGCGCGGACGCATTGGTCGTTTCCAACCACGGCGGCCGCCAGCTCGACGACACCATATCCTCCATCAAAGCCTTGCCCGACATCGTCAGCGCAGTCGGCAGCGACATCGAAGTCTGGATGGACAGCGGCATCCGCAGCGGTCAGGACGTCCTCAAAGCATGGGCTTTGGGCGCAAAAGGCACGATGATAGGCCGCGCGTTCCTCTACGGCTTGGGTGCATACGGCGAAGAAGGCGTTACCCGCGCGCTGGAAATCCTGTATAAGGAAATGGACATATCCATGGCGTTTACCGGCCATCGCAATATTCAGGACGTCGATGCTGGTATTTTGCAAAGCACGCGCTGGCCTGATGACAAATTCTGATGTTTCATACAAAAAGGTCGTCTGAAAATATGGTTTCAGACGACCTCATCATTATCAGGCATTCATCTTGTCTTCAAACGCTACCAAAATCCGCGCGACTTCCTCCGCGTCTTTGACCGCTCTTACCGCGTCAAACAATTCCTGCGCTTCTCCAAATTCTTTCTTCATCATGCCCAGCCATTGTTTCAGGCGGGCGACGGGGTATTTGTTGTTCGCTTCTTTGGCGAGACACAAATGGAAAAATTGGTTTATCCACACCGAAACTTCGGCGAAATCGGTATCGCGGACGGTTCCGCCGTTTTCGTATTGTTTGATTTGGCGCGCCAAATCGGGGCGGATGACGGCGCCGCGGCCGAGCATGACGCTGTTGCAGCCCGTCATCTCTTTAATGCCGATATAGTCTTTGAGGCTGAACACGTCGCCGTTGGCGGTTACGGGGATGGCGACGTGTTCACGGATTTTGCGTATCCATTCCCAATGCGCGGGCGGTTCGTAGCCTTCGACTTTGGTGCGCGCGTGTACAGTCAGGGCGCAGGTTCCGCCTTCGGCAATGGCGGCGGCACATTCGAGCGCGAGGCTTTTATCTTCGTAACCGAGCCGCATTTTGCCGGTGAGCGGGATATGTTCGGGCAGGCGTTGGCGCAGGGTTTTGACGATATGGTGGATGAGGTCGGGCTCTTTGAGCAGGACGGCGCCGCCTTTGTGTTTGTTGACTGTGGGGGCGGGACAGCCGAAATTGAGGTCGATTTTGTCCGCGCCGAAGCGGACGGCTTCCAAGGCGTTGACCGCCATATTGTCGGCATCGCTACCCAAAAGCTGGACGGTACAGGGCGTACCGGCGGGGGTCTTGTTGCCGTTGGCGATTTCGGGGGCGTATTTGAGCCAGGTGGAACGGGAATGGACGGTGTGGGTAATGCGGACGAACTCGCTGACGCATTCGTCGTAGCCGCCGATACGGGTCAGCAAATCGCGCATCACATCGTCCACCAGCCCCTGCATGGGCGCAAGGATAAGCTGCATATCAGAGGAGGTCGTCTGAAAAAAGGAAATGCGTATTGTAGCGGTATATCGGTTAAAATACACGCTTTCCACGAAGAACTGACCGCCGCCATCGCCGAACTGCCTTGATTTCCCGATTTTGATTTTTCAGACGCCCCCTTTTCAGACGACCTCATCATGAACCCGAAAATTCCCGCCACAGCAGCCATGTTGGTCAAAAACTCGGAACGCTATCTGCACGAAGTCTTGACCGCGCTTCAAGACTTCGACGAAGTTTTGCTGCTCGACAACGGCTCGACCGACCGTACCTTTGAAATCGCCGAACGCTTCACCAACGTCAGTTATTACAAATACGACTTCATCGGCTTCGGTCCGATGAAAAACCTCGCCGCCCGCCTCGCGCAAAACAATTGGATATTCAGCATAGACAGCGACGAAGTGGCAGATAGCGAACTGATTGCCGCCATCCGCAAAGCCGTGGCGGAAAACAAAGAACAAAACATCTTCTCGCTCTCGCGCCTGAACCACTACAACGGCCGCCTGATCAAAGCCTGCGGCTGGTATCCCGACATTATCCCGCGCCTTTACCACCGCCGTTTTACCCGTTTTTCCGACCGTCAGGTACATGAATCGCTGATTTTGCCGCCCGATGCAAACGTCCGTCCGCTCGAGGGTCGTCTGAAACACTATTCCTTCGAAAACGCCGAAGGGCTGATTCAAAAAATGCAGCAATACAGCTCGCTCTACGCCGAAGAAAACCGCTACAAAAAAAACAGCTCGCCCTTCAAAGCCCTGTTGCATGGCAGCGTATCGTTTGTCAAAAACTACCTACTCAAACGCGGTTTCGCCTACGGCGCGGACGGCTTGACCATTTCCATCGCCAATGCGCAAGGTTCGTACTACAAATATGTCAAACTTTACGAGCGCAACCGCAATATCAGCGTCGCCTTGATTATTACCACCTACAACCGTCCCGACGCGCTGGAGCTGGTTTTGAAATCCGCACTCGCGCAAACCCGCCTGCCCGACGAAATCATCGTCGCGGACGACGGTTCGCGCCAAGACACCGCCGAAGTCGTCGAGTTCATCCGCAGCCATACCGACATCCCCGTCAAACATTCTTGGCGGCCGGACGACGGCTTCCGCGCCGCTGAATCGCGCAACCGCGCGCTGGCGCAGGCAAAAAGCGACTACATCATCCTTATCGACGGCGACATGATACTCGACCCGTCCTTCATCGCCGACCACCTCAAGCTCGCATGCAAAGGCAGGCTGATACAGGGTTCGCGCGTTATCCTGACCCAAAGCCGCACCCAAGAAATTTTAGATTCCGGCGAATTGCCCGATTTGTCCGTGTTCAGCCAAGGCATAGAAAAACGCCTGTCCGCCCTGCGCTGCCGCAGCCTGTCCGCCCTGATCGGCAGACAAAGCAGCCGCAAACACAAAGGCATCAAAACCTGCAATATGGGCTTTTTCCGCAGCGATGCGCTCGCCGTCAACGGCTTCGACAACCGCTTTGTCGGCTGGGGGCGCGAAGACAGCGAGTTCGTCGCCCGCCTCTTCCATAACGGCATGAAACGCCACAACCTCAAATTCGCCGGCATCGCCTACCACCTCTGGCACCACGAAGCCGAACGCGACGCCCTGCCGCAAAACGACGCCCTGCTCAAAGCCACGCTGTCCGAACAAAAAATCCGCTGCGAAGACGGCATGGACGAGTTCATAAAATAAATCGTTTTCTGCGCGTTTCCCCCTCAAACGTCGTCTGAAACCTTTCAGACGACGTTTTACCGCCAAGCAACCGTCCGCACATCAAATCTTTACGGAAACCAAACACTTGCAGTGTTATACTATCAATACAACGACAAACTACTCACACACTACGGTTACACATCATGTCCCCCCGCCCGATTACCATCACCTCATACAACATGCACAAAGGCATGTCCGCGCTCAACCGCAAAGTCCAAGTGGACAGCATGGCGGAAGAGCTGCGCGGCATAGGCTCGGATGTCCTGTTTTTACAGGAAGTGCAAGGTCAACACCTGACCCGCAGCAGCAGGCTGCCCGATTTTCCCGAAAAACCGCATTACGATATCCTCGGCGACCGCCTCTCCTACAACCGCAGCTACGGCAAAAACGCCGTATACCCGCAACGCCACCACGGCAACGCCATCCTCAGCCGCCTACCGCTGGAAACCCGCCACAACCTCAACATCAGCGTCAACAAACTCGAACAGCGTGGCGTACTCCATTGCGAAGTCCTGCCCGAAGGCTGGGAAACCCCGCTCGTCTGCCTGTGCGCCCACCTCAACCTGCGCGAACCCGACCGCGCCAAACAATACCGCGCCATCTTCGAATACGTCGTACATCACATCGACCCGCAAAGCCCGCTGATTCTCGCCGGCGACTTCAACGACTGGCGGCAAAAATCCGCCCTATCCTTAGGCAACGCCTTGAACCTGAACGAAGTATTCGTGGACAGCAACGGCAAACGCCCCAAAACCTTCCCCGCCCGCCTGCCCGTCCTCAGCCTCGACCGCGTCTATACCCGCAACTTGGAAGTCCTAGACTCCCAAATCCACAACGGCAAAAACTGGCAACGCCTCTCCGACCACTTGCCCTTAAGCGTCAAAGTCAGACCCAAACTGCCTTGACCGCACCCATGCCAAAGGTCGTCTGAAAACCCGAAATCGGGATTTTCAGACGACCTTTCTATGTCGGCAAATCAAATTCAAGCCATTATTCAATCAACTTCAAACTCAGCAAACTTTTTACGAAATCCAATACAACCCCGGCCCGTCCAAACTCAAAAATATGATTTTCCGAGGTACCCAAATGCCAAAGTTGTATTGTTTGGCTTCTGTTTACACATTATCAAGTTTTAGTTAAAATTATTATATAAATAATAATCATAATCAATTTATGTTATTTTGCAGCTCTAAAGAAACAAAGTATTTTGTCCGCTGTTCCTTTCCACACAATCGGTAACCTACGGATATTTTCCTTTTGTTTTGTCAAAATGCCCTTCCCTTGCGTGAAGCAAGCGCATCCATATCAACGGTCCGAACAAACCGTTTAATCAATTGGCTGCAACCCCATTACATTCGGTTCGCGTTTTATTTTCCGATGCCATCTGGAAGCATTTCAGATTTCGCCCATTTTCAAGCTGTTGCGAACAAAGGAAAATCCATCATGAAACCTGTCAAATCCGTCGAATTCCCCTCTACGCCCAAAATATTGGTTTTATTTTTGAGTATGCTGTGGCATACGCCGTTATGGGCGGAAAATACTACCCCCGCCCAAAGCGTTCAAATGGATACCATTACCGTCAAAGCCCATCGCAACCGGGATAAAAGCGGCTACACCCAAGTCTACAGCCGTGACATCAGCAATATGTACAAAGGCAAGCAGGAAATCGAGACCTACCGCGGCAGCAGCGTGGCCGATTTAATCGGCGGTATGGCAGGCGTATTCAGCGGCGATGCGCGCAACAGTGGCGCGCTCGATCCCAACATACGCGGCATTCAAGGCGAAGGCAAAGTGCCGGTAACGTTAGACGGTACGGAACAAGCCATCAGCGTATGGCGCGGTTTTGAAGGCGTATCCAACCGCAACTACATCGACCCGAATCTCGTCAGCAGCGTGTATGTGGAAAAAGGCGCATCGGCAAATCGTGACATCCGCACCGGCATAGGCGGCTCGGTCAGCATGAAAACGCTGGAAATTGATGACGTTGTACCGAAAGATCAGAAATTCGGCATGGAAGTCAAAATGGAAACCGGCAACAACAGCATCAAACAGCGCGAATACGCCCATGCCGCATCATGGAACAAAGACTACCGCCGCTACCCGAGCCCCTACTCCTTCGACCGTATGGACTGGGCGATTATGCTGGACGACAGCGACCGCCAGAAACAGCGTTTCGGCGGGCGTGGCAAATTGTTTAAAGACAACGCGTTCCGCATTTCTGCCGGTATGCGCGGCGAAGTGTTTGACGGCTTGATTGCCTACGCATGGCGGGACAAAGGCAATTATTTTACCGGCAGCAAGGGCGCAAAACGCTACGGCTACCTCCCCAATGCCAGCTCCATGACCGAGGAAGAATTTACCAAAAAAGTTACGGATATTCAGGAATATACCGCCAACATCGGCTCGTATTACCATCCCTCCGGCGAAGTGGCCAACACCTCCCTGAATATGCGTTCGTGGCTGGCAAAAGGCACGCTTAAACTGCCCGACAATCAAAAAATACAGCTCGGCATACGCCGCACCCACGCCCGTTTCGGCGAAATCATGCCGTACAGCATCCTGTTCGGCAACATCGGCGGCAGCATGCTCAAACCGGACGGTTCCGCCCAAACCGACATGAGCAAGCTCACCAAAGGCACGCTGATGGCAGAATGGCCGCAGGCATGGGTGAAGCAGACCGCCGTCAACCTCGACTACACATGGAAACCCGAAAACAACCGCTGGATAGATTTGAAGGCAGGGATTTGGGGGACGTTTAACAATTCGCAAACCAATTCCACCGGCGGCTATCCCGCATCCACCCTGTTTCTCGACAAAATATTCAACGAAAAATACGCCGAAGACTGGTATTACAAAGGCAAAGAACCCGAATGGGACAAACTGCCGCCCAATACCAACAACCGTTTCAACGTTTTTAATGCCGCCGCCTACCGCGCCAAAAACAACCGCTTAGGCATCAACCTGTCCAATAAAATGAAATTATCCGACAAATTGGAACTGACCCTGATGGGCGACTACCAGCGCGAGAAACTCAAAGGCAGCAGCGATACCAGTTGGATACTCGCATTGCCCGAAGAAGAATCCCAAAAATTGTTCTGGGAAGACCCTGAGACCACCTTAAATTCCAACTTCGCCCTGACCATGCCGCGTAAAGGCAAACGCGACGAATGGAACCTTGGCTTCAACTTCAAATATCAGCCCACTTCCTGGCTGACCCTGAACGCAGGCGGTCGCTATACCGACTACCACCAAACCGACAACTTCCTCCGAGACTACATCGACAAAAACCGCACATGGTTGGAAAGAGAAAACAAATTCGACGTACTGTCGGACAACAGCAGGGATTTCGTCTATCTTCAACACCGGCTTGCCACGCCTGAAGAATACCGGGCCTACCGAGAATTGTCCGACCAATATCACGCCGCGCAAAAAGCTTACGACCAAGACCCCGCGACCATACGGGCGAAAGCCGAAAATGAAGCCTACAACAAGCGTTTTTGGAATTGGATAAACAGCCTGCCCGTTCCCGAATATCTCTGGGCATTAGATAACCGACCCGAAGAAGCACAACGCTGGCAAGATAACCAGCCCCAACTTCCTGAAGAACCCGAAAAACTGACAGAGCTGCGCAACCGTTTTATGGAAGCGGAAGATCTAAGCAGCGGCTGGAAATCAATACCCAACTGCACCGAAAACGAAGCAAATGGAAACTGTATCTACTGGCGGCGTTCGCATCCCGAGGAAAACCCCGTCCGGACAGGAGCACTCAATTTCTTAAATGAAACCGGTGTCAACCCTGCCACAGGCAAAGTTGAAAAACGTTATGCTGCCGCCGTAACAACCGATGTCAACAATCCCGCTATCGAATACCGGCATCTGACCGAAGAAGAACTGCGCAAAATGTGGAACAAACGCGGCCATGCCTTCGCTCCCATGTTCTCCGCCACCGTCCAGCTCGGCGACAACACCCGCCTGTTCGCCCGTTATACCGAATTCAAACGCTTCCCCAGCATGTATGAAGGCACATTCGGCTTCGGCAACCACAGCATTGCCAAAGGTTTCAGCGTCCCGTTTGGCAGACTCCTGAACCCGCTCAAACCCGAACACGCCAAAAACTGGGAAATCTCCCTCAGCCACGACTTCACCCGCCTGCTGCCCAAAATGCGTTACGCGGACGTGCGGCTGACCTACTTCCACAACAAAACCCACAACGTCATCGACCGCAACTATGCCACCTGGCAAATCAGCAATTACGACAAACAAGTCATCAGCGGACTGGAACTCCAAACCCGCTTCGACAACGGCAAAGTATTCGGCGACCTTTCCGTCGTGCGCAACATGAAAAACGAAGTCTGCGACCGCCGCGCCATTGAGCAGCAATATGATGTAGACCAATACGTCTCGCACGGCCGTACCTTCCCCGTACCTTACTGTCAAAACGGCGGTTTCGCCAGCGGTTGGCTGATCAACCGCATCCAGCCTCGCTGGTCGGTCGTTGCCAACCTCGGCGGCAGGTTCCTGAACGAAAAACTTGAAATCGGTTCGCGCCTGACCTTCCACAGCCGCGTTGAAGACAAACAACAGCCCTCCGCCCGCTGGCGCGAATACTACCTGCAACGTGACGGCGCAAACAGCAAAGCTTTCAACAGCGACAACGGCAACGCCAACTGGCAGCCCGTTACTGTCGTGGATGCCTATGTGCGTTACAAATTCAACAAACATTTCAGCGCAGAGCTAACGGGCAGCAACCTGACCGACCGCTATTACCTCGACCCCATGAGCCGCTCCTATATGCCCGCCCCGGGCCGCACCCTGCGCATCGGTTTGACAGGGAAATGGTGATTTCATCCAACAGAAAACAGCCTCTTTGCGTACTGGCAAAACATTAAGGTCGTCTGAAAAACAATTTTCAGACGACCTTTGGACAAGCTTTATTTTTAAGAAGCCAATACGCGCGGGAACAGGATTTCATTTTCCAAATGGATATGGTTGGTCAAATCGTCCACCATTTCGCGTGCCAATGTATACAGGCGCGTCCAACTTCCGCAAGCGTTTTCGGGAACGGTCAGGTTATTGGTCAACTCAAGCAGCTTGGCTACGGCTTGGTCGTGTTCCTCATGCTCGTGCATCATTACATTAATCGGCATTGCCGCTCCGCGACCGACGCCTTGTTTGATCATCGGAAACAGCATGCGCTCTTCCTTCATCATGTGCATCAGCAGTTCGTTTTGCATATAGGCAAGCAACTCCGGCACTTCAGCCGGAAAACTGTCGGCATGAACTTCCGCGACTTTTTGAGCCAACGGAACCAGCTCTTCAAATTGCCCGCGGTGTACATCGTGGTAGCGTTGCAGGATATGATCGATGGTTGCACCAAACGGCGCGGTTTCCCATACGGTAAAATCAGTCATGGCAGTGTCCTTGGATTTGTGTCAGGCCGGCGTATTCAGACGACCTTTTTAAAGATGGATTTTTTATGAATGTATATAACGGAGTGAAGGATACACCTGCAAAACTGATTTGTATAGATGGAAACAAAACGTATAACAAATTGAGAATAAAAGTAATTTCTTTTTTGAAGAGAGACTGAAGCAGCTTGTCACCTGAATTGAAGGCAAGAAAAAAGCCCGTCTTGATTAAGACGGGCTTTTTGGAATCTGGCAGAGAGGAAGGGATTAAGATTAAATAAAAACCTAATGATTTAAAAACAGAATATTTTTCAAAATTGAAAAGTAACACATTAAATAACAAATAAAACATCTAAAACGAAAAGAGGTCGCCTGATAACAATTCAGACGACCTTTTACATTTTGCCGTATCGAAACTTAAAAAACACACACAGAACAGCCGTCGCTTGCCCGTATTTTTGGGACTTGTAAAATAAGCCTGTCATCTGAAGTAATACTCCTTGGAAAGTTGTAAGCATGACAGCCGGAAAGACGGCACTACCAAAAAGCCGCCGTTGCGCCCATCAACGGCGGCTTTTCCAAATTTGAGAAGGCATCATGTTTAAAGAACCTTGCACCATACTGAAAATCAAAAGCCGTCCATTGTTTTTTTGCGGATTGTGGTTTGTTGATCTCGAATTGCAAAACGAAAATGGCTGGAGGTTTGAAAGACGAGCCATGTTTGCCAGCAAATCGGCAGCAGAAAATATAAAAATCGGAGACAACATAATCCCATGACAGCCCGTCAATTAGAGAACCTTATAAAAATTGGCACCGTGCAAGAGGTTGACCCAGTGTCAAACCGTATCCGGGTACAGCATGGCGGATTGTTGACGGACTGGCTGAAATATAAAACCCCTGCTGCCGGTGGCGTATCAATTTGGCGTTTGCCAAGCATCGGCGAAGCCTGCCTCATCTTATCGCCAAGCGGTGAAACAGAAAATGGAACCGTCTTATGTGGTATCGATAGCATCCAATACCCAGCACCATCACAAAACCCAAATGAAACCGTCGTCAGATTCCCTGATGGAGCGGAAATAAACTATGACCACGTCCAACGTCATTTGAAAATCAGCGGAATACAAACAGCCGACATCACTGCCGAAAAATCTGCAACGGTACACACAAAACATCTGACTATTGACAGCCAAGTAACCGATATTGAAGGCGCGCTAAATGTGAAAGGACTGCTCACATACCAAGGCGGTATGTCAGGCAGCGGGGGCGAAGGTGGAGCGGCAGCCGTTATTAACGGAACAATTCGTCAGCAATCAGGCAGCATCATCAGCAACGGAATAAACCTGACCACTCACACTCATACCGGAGACAGTGGCGGAACGACAGGACAGCCGCAATGACCGATGACAAAACAGGCCGCTTGATCGGATTAAAGACACACATTGCCCAATCAATCAAAAACATTCTCTTCACCCGCATCGGAACCCGTGTAATGCGAGAAGATTACGGCAGCCTGCTCCCTGAATTGATAGATATGCCGATGACCCCTGCCGTTATTGCCGTAAGCCATCAAGCAATAGTAACTGCCATCGCAACATGGGAGCCACGAATCAAAATAAGCCAAATCCAATTTGACGTACAGGCCGCCGCTGAAGGTCGTCTGAAAGTAGCCATACATACCGCCCTTGAAGATGGAACAGAACAAATATTCAAAATAGAGTAAAGACATGGCTGAAATCGATTTAACCCGTCTACCCGCACCGAAAGTCATCGAAGAATTAGATTTTGAAACGATTTTCGAGCGCAAAAAAACAGCACTGCTTGAGCTTGTCCCATCATCCGTCCGAGAAACCATTGCAGCAACCCTGTCGCTGGAATCAGAGCCGCTGACAATAGACCTGCAACAGCAAGCCTACCAAGAAATGATACTTAGGCAGCGCATCAACCAAGCGGCAGCATCGACGTTGCTGGCATTTGCCCAAGGTAGCGATTTAGACCACCTTGCCGCCGCGAAGGGGATAACAAGAAAAATAGTGCGTCAAGCCGACCCAACTGCCCTGCCTCCCGTCGAAGCACTTTACGAAACAGACGACGACCTGCGCCGTCGCGTCCAACTTTACCCCGAAAAACTCGCCGCAGCCGGTCCGCGCGCCGCCTACGAAGCCCATGCATTAGACGCTCACCCGAAAATCATCGACGCGCGCGCCGTCCGAGAGGTTGCAGGTACGGTCTGCGTCTTTATTAAGGCAGTGGACGGCGTGCCATCAGCAGAAATTTTGCAGGCGGCGCAGGATTATTTGAGCGCGGAGACCCGCCGCCCCTTATGCGATACCGTAAAAGTTAAAGCCGGTCGCCCGAAGGCAGTCAGGATTGCCGCAAGGATTAGATACGAATCGGGTCCGGATTTGACATTGGTAAAAAACAAGCAGCTTGATGACTTAAAAAAAATGCTCGAAAAAAACAGCAGATTAGGTGCAAGCGTCGCATTGTCAAAAATTATCGGTGCGCTGGATACCGACGGCGTTAAAAAAATCGAAATGGCATCACCGTTGGAAGACATAAATTGTAGCGACGGAGAATACATCGAAATCAGCGAAATCAGCTTGGAGAATATGACATGACAGAAAGCATAAAACCAAGCAGCAGCACCGAATTGCAACACGCGCTATCAAAACTGACATCAGCGGAACTGGCGCAATTATTTGACTTGAATGAAATCGCACGAACCCGCCGCCCAGTTGACTGCCCACCAGAATGGCTGCCTTGGCTGGCTTGGGAAAACTCAATCGGCAGCGATGAAGGCTGGGACATTGCCGAAACCGAAGCCGCCCGTCGGCGAATTGTCGCCGAATACATCAAAATCCACGAAAGAAAAGGGACGCCGTCCGTAATACGACAATTATTCAAAGATTTAGGATATGGCGACATCGAGATAATTGAAAACTACGGCAGTCTGTATTGGGATGGAACCGCCTATTTTGACGGAACATTCGTTTTCGGTGGACAAGAAGGCGACTGGGCAGAATACAAAATCAAACTAAGCCGTCCGATTACAAACAGCGAGGCCGAAAAGATAAAAAAATGGCTAGATCAAATCGCGCCGCTCCGTTGCCGATTGGTCGAGATGGACTACAGAAGCAACGCCATCTACTGGAATGGCGAAATCGAATTTAACGGCGAATACAACTTTGGCGCAGCTTAAGGAAAATTATGGCAAACGCAATCGAAAAAAACGAATTCACGCAAAATGTTTATCTGGTTGAACCGGGCGATAAAGTCATTGGCGGCGCGGATGCCCCAATAAACCAGCCTTTGCAGGCACTCGCCAACAGGACAAACAATTTAAACATCCGTCTCAAAGCCGTCGATAAAAAAATCAGCGAAAACACCGACACCGTCAAGATTACCGGTGATCAAACCATCAACGGCGACAAAACATTCGGCGGCAATGCCGTGTTTACAAAAGGCATTACCGTGGCAGCCTCGCCTGCGCTTTACGCCGCCAACAAATATATCCATATCGACTCCGACGCGGATCAGGTTTTTTTACGCAACCGAAACAGTAATAAAGCACTGGCTTTAAAAAACAATGGAGTCATCGAATACGACAATTCGCCACTGCTCTTACAGCGGAGCATCTCCCAGAATCCAGAACACACCGGCACCAACACCGTGCCGTCATCGTATGCCCTGTCAAAAGTCAAAGCAGAAACAATCGAGGTACTGCCATCTTCGAGCGGGTCTAAGCATCGAATATCCATCGGCTGGGACGTCCCCGGTCTGGTGGCAAAAGTTGACCAAACATTTGTCAACATCTCGGCACCAAGCGGCACGGTTGTAGCCTTGGCGGGCGAAGCCGTCCCTTATGGCTGGCTTGAATGCCACGGCGCAGCGGTATCCCGTCAGACCTACGCTACGCTGTTTGCCGTCATCGGTACGCGCTACGGAGCGGGCGACGGCAGCACCACATTCAACCTGCCAGACCTGCGCGGCGAATTTATCCGCGGCTGGGACGCCGGTCGCGGTCGGGACGCCGGTCGCGTCTTGGGCAGTTGGCAGGCGGACGAGTTCCGCAGCCATACCCACGGCATCGGACTGCAACGGCGCGCCGATACCGACAGGGGACAGAATTCATCGCTTGTTTCCATTGATACGGACGGAACGACCGACCCAGCAGGCGGCGTGGAAACACGCCCGATGAACGTAGCCATGAAATACATCATCAAAATTTAATTTGAAAAAGGTCATCTGAAAAACCGAAACCACGTTTCAGACGACCTTATGGAAAAGGAAACAGAAATGAGCCAAAACATCAAATGGACTAAACCCGTCTGTCAGCTTGATGCAGACAATACTTATATCGGTCAGATCAATGCCGAATTGGACATCTACGCCCGCGACGGTAGTTATCTGATTCCAGCAGGCTGTATTGACACATTGCCGCCCAAAATTTCAGCCGGATACGTCGCCCGATGGAACGGAGAGGGTTGGGACGTCATCGAAGACTATCGCGGAAAGGTTGTGTACCGCAAAGCAGACGGCGTTGCCGTCATCATCGACAAAGTTGGTAGTCTTTCAGACGAGCTGACCGTGATTGCCCCAGCGAACGAATACTGCGAATGGGACGGTGAAAAATGGATTGAAAACCAAGCCAAAAAAGCCGCTGCCGCAGAAGAAAAATTAAATAACGCCAAGAGATTGTTAATCAAAAGAATTAATAAAGAATCACAAGAATTTATTGATAACCAATCAGGTGCGGCGGATTTGCCAGACTATGAAGTACAAAGTTGGAGCTTGCAGAGTAAAGAAGCTCGGGCATGGGCTGAAGATAAAAACGCCGAAACGCCTATTCTGGACAAAATTGCAGACGTTCGCGGTATCTCGCCAACAAAATTGAAAGAAAAAGTATTTGAAAAACAAGAATCATACAACGCAATGCTTGCTGCCGTCATTGGGCAACGGCAGTCATTACAAAATCGTATTGAGTCTGCGCAAACGATCGAAGATTTAGAAGTCATCGAAATTAAATTTGAAATGGAATAAAGGAATTTCGCGTGGCTGAAAATCTATCCAATTTAGAAGTATCAACAATTGCTATTGCTGAATCTGTTGCTGATTTAAAAAAAAGAACAGATAAGTTCGAAAAAGGTATTGCTGATTCAGTCAATGCATTAGTCGAAGAATCAGTCAAAAGCAGTATAAAAAAAGTGGGGAATGATAATACATCAATGCCACAAGATATTGTTGCCAGCGTTGATGAAAAAGGTCGTCTGAATCTAAACGGCAAACCAAGCGATGTCAGTATCGTGACTCCTACCAAAATATCAGAAGAAATAGGACGAGCGCTAGGGAGTATTGATACCCCATCACTCATCTTGGAAGAACAAACCAAGTTCGAAGGATTGCAAAGTGCAGAATACGCAAAAATAGCAATTGAAAAAGGCAGATTCTACATAGAAGACGCCCTGCCATCTGATCTGCGGAAAAAAGTTTTCGATGGATATTACCGAAAAAACGTATCGAAGAAAGATGCAATCGCAATTGTCAGACATATCCAAAACTGGTATGACAAATTGCCGTCAAACGTGTTTATCACGTCTAGGGGCGGCTATTTTCCTGTAACAAAAAATATCGAATATAAGCCCGAATATTATGGAGCAGACGGACGACAGGTCACAGTTGGGGGCATTACTCTGACCGTTAATGGTCAACAGCCATGTATCTCATTCCATCACTCAATTTATAACACTTTCGATTTTTCAAGAGCTGAATTCTGCGTCGAAGAGATGGGGCAAGATGCATTCCACCTCTGCGATAAATCACACGGCAATATCATCATTCACGGCGGCAAAGTCACAACCCGTGCTTATGAAAAGTATGGTTATAAATCGGGAATGGCAGACCCTGATAAAAGATGGGTGCCACATATCGACGGATGGACGGTAGAAGCACCGCATATCGGTTCGGGGATGTCTCTTAAAGGGGTTGTTGCCTTCGGATACAACACAACAACATACGCCCATGATTTAGCTAGGTACATGAACAATTCCTGTGATACATCCAAAGTACGGTCGCCGGAAAACTTCAATTTAGAAAAGCAAAAAGAATTATACCTACAAGAATCAAGGCAACGTTTCCTAAGTGGGGGAGGATATTTTAATAAAGATGGCGTCTCCGCTTTCCCGCAGAGTGATGGAACAACATCGCCTGAATGGGGTATTTGGCATGGTGGTCAAATATGGAGCCGTGGGTATGGCTGGAGATTATTTGACTGTCGAAACAATGAAGTCAAATTTTTTGACGTAAGAGGCTTTACAGGTGGGGCGGTCGTTTGTGGTTTGAATGGTTCTCCATCAGGCGAAGATGTGCAGCCGGGCGAAGTGGCAGTAGCAATAGAAAAAGGCTGTGTCGCAATAAATACCCGTATTACTGGGGGATATTTTACCCATAACTATACATGCGGCGTTGAAGCCATCCGAGTTATTGGTTATGAGCTTTGCGGGATATATGCGCCTGATTCGGTGGTAGGTCATCCAGACGCGCATATTGAGCATGTGAGAGGTTGGAATAATTCCATCATCAGCTTGGACCCGGGCTATCAACAATGTACAAGCCGTTATCTGCCGATGTCTTATATTTACATCCACGATAACATCTTCGGTCTTGGAAAAAGAAAGGTAATGGATATCCATACTGGGAACAATGTCAGGTTAATTAATAACTTCGGCATTGCAATGTATTACGGGATATCAACAGTAATTGAAGAAATATTCGCATCAAAAGATGGCCGTGCTGGAAATATAGCTGATCCTTATAGTTTCTTCTATCAGGATAGCAACATTGAGATCATGGGCAACATCATCGTCAGCGGCTTTATAGGCATCCATCCGATCAACGGTGCGACGGGGGTCCTAGCCCGAAGGAGCAAAAATCAATGGTGGTTAAGATGTCGCCAATTAATTGCAGATAATACCGTGTACGCACCGCGCGGTTTGATGTGTAACTACGGCCATAACCATTTCATCATCGACCGAAACCAATTCACTTTCGCGCTCCCGTTTGGTCCATTTTTCGGGATGCACCAAGTATCTGGAATTACTGTAACAAACGGAGGTAGTGGTTATACATCAGAACCAGAAGTCATCATTACGGGTGGCGGTTCAGAAGCTTTCGGAGCAGTTGGCCAAGCGAAGATTAAAGATGGGAAAGTGGTTGAAATAATTGTTCGCCGTGACGGTAGTCGTTATACGGAAATTCCGACCGTAACCATTACTGGTGGTGGCGGTTCCGGTGCAACAGCAACAGCGTCGATAAATACCCAAACATATGGGATGTTAGTCGGTGCAGAAGCAAAGTACGGAACAATGCTGGCAACACAAGTTAGGGCGAATTATGTTCAAAATTCTCCGGCTGGTAACTATGCCCGACAGATTGTTTTTGGACATATGAAAGCATCGTCTATTGTGGGAAACCATTGTGATATCACGCCGTACAGCAGTTTGACAAAATCTCGTGGCAAGGTAGGACAGCCATATGTAAGCGAAAGCATTAAATACCGAGATGGATTGCTAAGTGGTGCATTTTACAGTGGAGAATTTGACACCTGCGAAGTAGCTGGCAATTTCATTCACAATCAACTTTCGAATATATCGACAGTTTGGTACGGCAAAACAAAAGACGGCTCTATACATAAAAAACATGAACCACTTGGATGGTTTGACTATTTAGTACAAACCAAAATTGATGAATGGACAGCAGAATTTGCCAAAATAAACAACAAAATTACCGAACTTATTGCCGAACTTGAAAAATCAAAACCCGCCGCCTAAAACTAGGTAAACATAGAAACTAACGGGCATCCAGCCCATTAAAACAAAGGTCAAAAATATGACGACAAACACCAAAACCGAAGCCGCGATCTTGGCAATGGCAGAAACCGCCCGCACCGCAGCGGACGATTCGAAAGAAGCAAAGAAACTGGCATTAGAAGTGCAAAAAAGATTAGATGGCACATCCTCTGCGTCCGGTACAACAACACAACCCACGCCTTCGGTAACTACACCGACGGCGCCGGCAGCAACCCCGTCGACCAATCCCGCATCTACTTCCATCATTAAAGTATCAATTGGAAAAGTGACGGTTAAAACAGGTGACGCCGCCGATGTAAAAGTGACAGTATCAGAAGATGGCGCCCTGAATTTTGAAATGACGCTTCCGCGCGGAGCCACTGGCGAATCCGCTTACGATATTGCCGTTCGTAATGGGTTCACAGGCGACGAGAAAAAATGGCTTGAAAGCCTGAAAGCGCGAATCATCTCACCAGCAACGCCAGCAGAGAATACGCCGACCGCACCAGCCGTAACGGAACCTTCAACGACTGAAACAACTTCACCGGCAACAAACGCCCCGGCAACGCCAGCCGTAACGGAACACGCGGCAAACGAAACAACTTCGCCGAAAGTACCGGCTGAAAATAAATCTGAATCAGCCACAGGTTCAGACGGACAAGAAACAAGCCAAACACCCAAAGAAGTCCAACCGACCACGCCGCCAGTCGCACTCAAACGGAGTATTAGCTTTTTCGGAGACTCCACCAGCGCTCGTATCGGCGATCAGGCGATGGAGTTAGGAAAAACGGAAAACATCCCGGTCGTGAATAACGCCAAAGGTGGCACACTCGCCGCTTATGCCTTGATGTCAATGAACGGCAGCCCTGTTGATATCAGCTTTAAAGTAGATACCATCCCGGCACGAGGAAAAGACGTCACTGTAGATGGTACGTTGAGCTATGGCGAAAATGTGACCCCGTTCAGCATGCATTCCACACTCGTTGTGATTGGCGATGATATTGACGCTGCTATTAGCGGACAAGGTACAGAAGTTAAAGTCACACCAATGAGTGCAAAAGTAAATACTGTTGAAATCGATAAAAAATACCCGGTGCGTTTGAAAAAATCGGGCAACATCGACGGTATCTGCGTCATCAGTACAGGCAAATACGACATGAATAGTGCGAACAAAGGAAACTATCAAGCAGTCCTTGAACGCATCAAAACCTATATTGAAAAATGTGTCGCACTCGTCGAACCTAAGACATCCCCTCGTTATATTGTCATGACAAACTGGGCAGACAATAAAACAAGCTGGGAAAAAACAACATCTGAATTCCGCCACACCTTGAAAGACCAGTACAACGAATGGCTTAAAGAAACCTACGGCGACAAAGTGTATGACCTCGAAGCCTACCTTATGAGCGAGCAAGTTTGGACAGACACAGCCATCACGCCGAATGAGGCAGATAAGCAGGCTCAAAAAGACAAGATTCTGCCTATCTCCTTGTCAAGTGACAACGGCTCTAATCTGTTGCCAGCCGTAGAAGAAAAAGTGGCAGAGAAAATCATCGCCAAAGCCAAAGAACTGGGGTATCTCTAAGGCTTAAACAAATAGGTCGTCTGAAATTCAGACGACCTATTTAATAAAACTAAAAATCACATAAAAAACAACGGCTGATTGCCAAGAAAGAACAAAAAATAAATACTGTTTCAATATCTTATAGGATACGGATTTACCATGACAGCCAAACGAATGCACGGCGTTACCGCCAATGAATACACACATGGCGCACGCGCTATTTCTGACATCGCCACGAACATCATCGGCATTGTAGCAACTGGCAACGATGCCGACCCATCTGTTTTCCCGCTCAACACCCCGATTTTCTCTACATCCGTCGGTAGCCTAATCGACAGTGCCGGCATACAAGGTACGCTCGCCAAATCATTAGATGCAATCTACGACCAGTCAGACGCTCAAATTGTCGTCGTTCGTGTTTCTGATACTGATGATGCCGCCGAGAAAAAAGCAAACGTAATAAAAGGCGTACAGGCTTTGTCAAAAGCTCCAGCCTACACAGGGTTCAAACCGAAAATCATTGGCGCGCCTGAATTGGATGACGCATCAGTAACCGCCGAACTGGTCGTCGCCGCCAATGCCTTAGACGGCTTTGTTTATGCTGCATCAGGTGGTTATGAAACCATCCCAGAAATTATTCAATATCGCAAAGGTTTCGGTGATAAAAACCTGATGTTGATTGACAATGACTTTATGGCATTTCCACAGACAGCGCCGGCAGAAGAGCCAGCAGCCCCCGGCGATATTTCAGGAGCAGTTTTAAATAAAGTGCTCAACATTTTGCATGGCACATCAAATCAAGGTAAAAACAACCAAGCTAATGTTGTCGCCCCTGCTGCAACGATTGCCCGCGTACTAGGCGCCCGCGCCATGCTTGATCAAAAGATTGGCCCGCATAAATCCATTTCAAATACCGAAATTCAGGGCGTATCCGCCCTGCGTCATGCCCGCAGTTTCGGTTTGCTGAATATCAATTCAGACGCAAACACCATCAACAATGCCGATGTGACAACCCTGATTCGTGAAAACGGTTATCGTGTTTGGGGAAATCGCACATGCTCGGCAGATCCGATTTGGGCATTTGAACCGACTGTCCGTGTTTCATCAGTTATCAAAGAGACCATCGCCGAAAGTTTCCTTTGGGCAATGGATAAACCGATGCATCCTTCCCTGATGATTGACATCATCAACACAATCAACGCGAAGCTGGCGGAAAAAGTCTATAAAGGTTGGTTGTTGGGCGCGCAGGTATTTATCGACCCGAAAAAAATCGAAAAAGAGCGCGTATCAAACGGCATCTTCGCATTTGACTACGAATTTACCGTCGCACCGCCGTTGGAAAACATCGAATTGAACCAACACGTCTCCGATCGCTTTATCGTTAACCTGACCGACCGCGTCATCGAGTTTGCGTCAAACATCAAACCGACCACAGTATAAGGACAGCAAATGCAGTTACCACGCATCCTCAAAAGTTTTAACGTATTTACCGACGGCCTCAACAAAGACGGCGTCCTGATGACCGTCAAACGCCCCGACATCAAATTCAAAACCGAAGACTACACGCCGGGTGGTGGTCTGGGTGAATACACAGTCATTCACGGTATCGAGAAACTCGAGCTTGAGCTGACAAGCAAAGGCTTTGACCTCGAGTTGTTCAAGTCAATCAGCCATAAAATTAATGGCAACCTGCTGCGCTACCAAGGCGCGTTGCACAAAGAGGACGAAGAAACCTATCAAACATTGGTAGGCGAAGCTCGCGGACGCATCATCGAGACCACACGCAACGAAGACAAAGCAGGCGAAGGCGGCGAACAGACATTTAAGTACGCCCTGACCTACTGGAAAGAAACAGTTGACGGCGAAGTCATTTTCGAATGCGACCTGATGGCAAACAAACTCGTCATCGGCGGTAAAGACATTCGCGCCGGCATCCGCAAAGCATTAGGTCTGTAATCGTCAAAAAGCAAAGGTCGGGCAGCAAAAGCCCGACCGACAACAATCAATTCAAAGGCGCAAAAAATGCAGCAAGAACCCAAAATCAAAATCAACCCGGACAACACCATTATCGTAACCGTATCAAACGGCACGGCCTACACCCTCCGCGAACCGCTCGCCAAAGACATGGCAGGCTTAGGGCAAGACCTGATTAAAATCAAACACACGGAAACCATCCAAAAGCTGCTCTCCAAAATCAGTACGCCCAAAATCGGCATGGCTCAATATGGCGGATTCAGCATGGCGGACGCACAAGCCCTCAACGCCGCCGTAGATTTTTTTTCAGCGCCGCCGTCAGCGAAAGTAGAGATTCAGGAAGCCTTTGCGGAATTGGGCTATATCCAAGATTCCGCTACCGAGCAGACACTTTCAGCCGACTGATAAATTCCGTCCCTGATATTTGGGAGGATGACGTTGATGGCGAACAGCAAAAGTTCTACCCAATAGACGATGCCCTCGCCCTCTGCGCAATCACATTTAAAGGGTCGATTGATTGGTTTGCCGAACAAAACCTATACAGGTTAAACAGTTGGGCGGCAAAAGCAGAAGAAATAAACCGGATCCAATCCGAAAACGCAGGGCAATAAAAAAGGTCGTCTGAAACATTTCAGACGACCTTTTCAATTAAAAATTACTTGAACAATTTCCCAACGAAGAAAAAAGCAATCGCGCTACTGACCGCCTTCCGATAAGGATTTGACTTAGCTGCTGTCATATTGCGGTAATTCTCGCAAAGAACACGGCTTTCATTTTGAACTTTCAGGATGTATTCGTCAGTTTCGCGCCGCAATTGCGCCGGAGACTTAGGACGTCTCGACGGCGTGAATGCAGGCTGTTTGTTTACAGGCTGACGCTTAAAAAAACCGAACATATCAAATCCATCCCTTAAATACAGGCAAAACGCCATGACCGATAAGACGCTTAATATTATTCTCAAAGCCACCGATAAAGCAAGCGGACAATTTGACCGAATCAGCAAAGCCGCATCAGGACTGAGCGGGAGATTAAAACAAACCGAACAAGAGCAAATGCGCCTGAATAAAGCCCTAAACGACACAAAGCGGCTTGAAAAATATCGCCAAAACCTAAGCGAAACAAATAAAAAGCTGTCAGAAAATCGCAACAGGCAGCGGGAGCTGCTCGCCGAAATGAAAAAAAGCGGCGGCGCAACCCAAGCACAAAGCCGAGAAATGAAAAAACTTACCCAGCAGGCAAAAATACTGGAGCAAACCCAAGAACGGCAACTGAAAAGCACCGGTCGGCTTGCAAAAGAAATGAAAGCCGCCGGGACGTCCACCGTCAATCTTGCCCAAAATCAAAAAACACTTGCCGAGCAGATGGAGAAAACAAACAAAAAATTCGCCGCGCAGCAAAAATGGGCAAATGCCGGCAGAAAACTGGACGACATAAACTCAAAAGCCATTATGGCATCAGGCGTCGCCGCTGCTCACGCATACGGCGCGAAACGCCTGTTAGAAAAGCCGATAACCGCATACGCACAAAGCGAAACGGCGTCCGTAGATTTGCGCGCCGCCATGATGACATCCGACGGAAGCGTCTCCGCCGAATACGAAAAAATCAACAGTCTGGCTACCAAACTGGGAGACAAATTACCGGGTACGACGGCAGATTTTAAAAATCTCATGACCATGCTGATGCGCCAAGGCGTATCCGCTCAAACCATCTTGGGCGGCACGGGAGAGGCCGCAGCCATGTTATCGGTGCAGCTCAAAAAAGCCCCTGACGCCGCCGCCGAGATGACTGCCAAACTCCAAGACGCGACCCGCGCCAGCGAAAAAGAGATGCTCGCCATCATGGACCAAGTCCAACGCCTCTACTACACAGGCGTCGAGGACGGCAACATCTTGGGCGCATTTTCAAAACTGTCCCCCGCTCTTGATACCCTGAAAATCAAGGGCGAAGCCGCAATGAAACAGATGGGTCCGTTGGTCGGTATGCTCGACCAAGCAGGACTGTCAGGAGAATCCGCCGGTAATGCCATGCGTAAAGTATTCACACGGATGATGGATACCGCAAAAATCGCCAAAGCAACCAAAGGCAGTGGAATAGACTTAGACTTTACCAACGGGAAAGGCGAATTCGGCGGCTTCGACAAAATGTATGCCCAGCTCGAAAAACTCAAAAGCCTAACCACAGAAAAAAGATTGGGGATACTGCAAAAGATATTCGGCGACGATGCCGAGACCCTGCAAGCATTAAACACGATGATTGAGAAGGGAAAAACAGGCTATGAAGAGTTCGCCAAAAAAATGGAGGCGCAAGCCAGCCTGAACCAGCGCGTGAATGAGCAGCTCGGCACACTGACCAACCTTTGGGACGCGGCCAGCGGAACATTTACCAACTTTCTCGCCACGATGGGGGAATCAGTAGCTCCGGAACTCAAAAGCCTGACCCAATGGATAGCCGACGTAAACAGCAAATTAAGCATATGGGCTGCCCAAAATCCCACCGCCGCCGCCGCCATCATGAAGCTGATTGCCCTATTCGCCGTGGGTGCTACCGCCATTTCAGCCCTAGGGCTGGCAGTTCACGGGATAACAGGCGTCATGAGCGGATTCATGACCATCATCAGGTTTGCAGGCGGCGGCATGGGGACACTGATAGGCTGGATAGCCCGTCTCGGGATGGCTCTCGTTTCATTCGGATTAAAGGCGGCAATGTTCCTGCTTACAAACCCGTTCGGATGGGCGATTCTTGCTGTTGCCGCCCTCGTCGCCTTATACGTCTATTGGGATAAAGTCAAAGCAGCTCTGATTGCGGGTTGGGAATGGATTAAGCAGGCATTCCAAAGCAACCCTCTGCTTGTCGCCTTTACAGGTCCGATAGGCGCATTGATTTCACTTTTCGCAAATTGGGAAAGAATCAAAAATGCCCTGATTGCAGGCTGGGAATGGATTAAACAAGTATTTCAAAATAACCCGCTGTTGATTGCCTTTACGGGTCCGATAGGCGTCTTGATTGCACTGTTCGCAAACTGGGAGAAAGTCAAATCCGCACTGGTCGCAGGCTGGGAATGGATCAAAAAAGTATTCGGCGGAGAAAATCCGATTGCACAGGCGGCGCAGGTAGCCCTTGGACCATTGAACGCCCTCAAATCTGCCGCGATGGGTGCGTATGAATGGCTCAAAAAAGCCTTTTCCGTTAAATTAACCATGCCAAGTTTAGGCAGTTCAAGCATTGGATCAGGCGCATACATCCCAAACAAAGGCTATTCGACGGGCGGTTATACCGGCGCGGGCGGCGTCAATACCCCCGCCGGTATCGTCCACAAAGGCGAGGTCGTCTTTAATCAACGCGACGTCGCACGTTTTGGCGGATGGCGGGTACTCGACAAAATCCGCAAAGCAGGATTGACCGCTTTGGGCAGTATCCTGTCGTCCTCTACGCCCGAGCCGCGCCCCGCCCTTGCCGGAGCCGTTCCCGTTGCCGCCGACTTCAACCGTGGCGGCGGTGGCGGCATGAACATCAACATCACCATCAACGGCGGCAGCAGCAGCGCGGCGGAAATTGCCCGCGAAGTCCGCCGCCAAATCGAACAAATAACCGCCAATGCAGCGCGCCGCGCCCGCAGCGCGTTCAAAGACGACTAAGGATAAAAAAATGCTGGCAACACTCGGATTTTTCCCATTTATGTTACGCACCATCCCTTTCCAAACCATCAGCCGTCAAAACGGCTGGCGGCATCCCGAACAATCAACCGTCGGCGGCGGTATCAACCCCGTGCAATACATCGGTCCTGATACGGAAACCATCACCCTATCCGCCGAACTGCGCCCAGAAATCACAGGCGGCGATACCTCCCTGTCCATGCTCCGCCTCATGGCAGAGCGCGGCAAGCCGTACAACCTGATACTGGGTACCGGGCAGATAATGGGCGCATACGTCATCACGTCCATCAAAGAGGACAGAGGTCAGCTCATGCACGACAGCAAAGCCCGCGCCATCAGTTTCAGCCTCGAATTGAAAAAAGTATCCGACAGCCCGCTCGGATTAAAAGGCAAAGCCCTGCAACTCGGCGTATCCATCGCCCGCCGTATCGCAGGCATCTAAACCGAAAAGCAAAACGCCATGACCATCCTGACCACCATCAAAGACCAAGCCGTTAAAATCTTTAACGCCATAACCGACACGGGCGGCAACCATCTGACACCCGTTGCCAAGCTGTCCATCAACGGCAAGCCGTTCAATACCGACGCCCTCTCCCGCATCATCTCCATCAGCCTGACCGACAAAAGCGGCTTCGAGGCGGACGAGCTGACCGTCAGCCTGTCCGACCACGACGGCAAGCTCGCCCTACCCCCGAAGTCTGCCGAAATAACCATCGCGCTGGGCTACATCGAAACAGGCGTTGTCGATAAAGGCAGCTACAAAATAACCGAAGTAAGCTGGAGCGGCGCACCCGACACCCTGCACATCACCGCCCAATCCGCCGACACATCCGACCGATTTTCAGAGGCAAAAGAAAAAAGCTGGCACAAAACCAGCCTGAAAGAAATCATCGAATCCATCGCCGCCGCCAACGGCTACACCCCAATCATCGGCAAAGCCTACCAAGACGAAAAAATAGACCACATCGACCAAAGCAACGAATCCGACGCCGCCTTCTTGTCGCGCCTTGCCGAACGATACGACGCCATCGCAACAGTCAAGCATGGCAGACTCCTGTTTGTATCATCAGGCGAAGCCACGACCGCCAGCGGGCAGCCGTTGCCCACGATCAGGATTACCCGCAACAGCGGCGACCAATACACATTCAGATACAGCAACACCGAAAGCTACAACGCCGTCCGCGCCTACTACATCGACAAGCAGACGGGGAAAAAGCACGAAGTCGTCATTACCGAAGACAACTACGACCCCGTCAAAAAAACCGTTACCACCACCAAGCAATACAAGACCAAGCGCAAAGACGGCAAAACCCACAAAACCACCACCAAAGAAGTAACCGAAATCAAACAGGCGGACACCACCGGCAAAAAAATAAAAACCCTGCGCCATACCTACCAAAGCCCCAAAACCGCCGCCACCGGCGCGCGCGCCGCGTACAAAAAACTAAAACGCGGCGCAATGGAATTCGATATTTCCCTCGCCGTTGGCCGCCCAGACGTCGCGCCCGAAAGCCCCGTAACCCTGCAAGGCTTCAAGCCCGAAATCGACGCGGAAAAATGGGTCGGAAAAGAAACCGTCCACACCCTAGACGGCAACGGACTGACGACCGCCGTCAAACTCCAAAGCCTGATAGACGTACCGATTGTCCTCTACGAAGGCGAAGTCAGCCCAAACTTTGCCGCCGCATTTTCCAAACCCTGACCAAAACAAAAGGTCGTCTGAAAAATTCAGACGACCTTTGTTAATCATCATGACATCCTTCCAGCTCATCCCTAAGTCTGAATACAGCCTCACTGATTTGGATAAATTTCTCATGGTCAGGCTTCAGCAGCATCCGATTTTTAGATTGGAAATCACCGCCAGTCGTTACCGTTCGTAATTCCGTAACCTTCAAATTGCTATTAATCCGCGCACACAATTTCGCCAGCCACTTCAAATTATGCTTAATGGCATTTGCCAGTACATTATCAGCATCATCGACAGTATAATAACGCAGCGCATCAGCCTCGATTTTTTCCAACAAAGTCAAAGCCGCATCAATACGTCTGTCTTTTCTCTCAAGGCGGCGTTTACTTTTTTCGCGATGAGCAATAAAAAACCAACCGGCTATGGTAAGCACGGTTGGTATTAGAGGCATGATATAGAAATAAAACCAATGTGGCTGGTTATTCATTTGCCGCGTCCCTCATATAGCCGCGAATTTCATCGACCAAATCAGGTTCATCGTCTGATACAAACTCGATTTTATTCAGCAGCACAGACAGCGGCCACTGCTTCAGACGAACCAAGCCGCCGAAAGCCTCCTCTAAAAAAGAAGAGCCGTAGCCCATTGTTCCATCCAATACAATTTTAACGCTTCCACTTTCTTGTAGCGCAGGAATCAATTTTTTTTCCAAGAAGCCCTGTCCCGAATAAGGGCCGTCAGTAGTATACCGTCCGGCAGGAAAACGGGAAAAATCAGAAGCAATACGGATAGTCATTGTAGAATCTTTCATTATTCAGCCTCACGTTTCGGCAACGGAACAGACCAATGTATCAACGTGCCGCGTATAGCAGTTTTTCTATTGTCTGATAAAGGCAAAGCCTTTTCAACCACTTTCTTGTTTCTTGCACGGTGCCTGTACATACCGTTGCCGCTGATAATTTCAACCGACGCATCGCCGTCGCCGATTTGGTCAAGCGTTGACACCATCTGCTTCAAACCCTTACCCCTATGTTGTAATTTTGTACGCGTTTGTCCTATTTCGATAGCCGCCTTGATTTTCAGAGCATCATCATCTGCCTTGCCGCCCTCGACATGACGGGCAATCCAATTGCGTAACCTATCCAACCAGCCGTCAGATACCTGATCGGATTCACGGAATAACGACTTGGGAATACCGATACCCAAATCACAGAAAACCACCTGTAATCGCCCACTTGTCGCATCTTCGCGCGAAAACATCCACCACTTACGGCAAGCATCAGGCAGATTCTTCCCCTCATAAGCATGATGCATACAATTTGTCATAGCTTCAGACACGCCGGCATAAATCGACCGACTAAGTTCAGGTGTCAATCTGCCCTGAAAGGAATCAAAAATATTTTCCGCATTCTCAAGATTGACATCATAGCCGTGTGCCACATGCCAATGGCGCACAGAATGATGAAAAGCGGAAGAGTCAAAGCTTTTCATTCTTCCCAAAAGTTTAGCAATGCCAACCTGATAAAGCACCTGCTCCACCCTTGTTTCAGATGGTGTTACCATAGAGAAGTGGCAATTTGGGAAACGTTCTACTAAGTCATTTAGGCAGGCTGTCAGATAGAGCGTGCCGTCAGAATACATCTTTTCCGTTTTTGAAAAATCAAGACGAATACGTGAGCATCCATTTTCAACCTTTTCATACAACCGCTCAACAAAACTAGTCAGTAATTTGACATAGTTGGGGTGTAATCCAACTTGTTCAGGAACAAGCAGGATAAACCAGTCGATAAACCGTTTCTGTTTTTTGACAATATTTCGCCGCTTCTTAAGCTGATAGCGCGAACAGCGCATCAGGTATAGTCGTCTTTTCTCATTCAGCCTTTTCATCTCTCACTGTATCCCTTTAAAAACGAAATCCTTCAAGTTTTAAATTCCGAACAACCTTTCCAATTTTGCCAAATGATCCGTCTCCTCCGCAGTTACCTTTCTGTCCGCCTTGGCAACACCTCTAGCATATTCCAAAACCGCCTCCCTCCATTCGGGGAAACGCTGGTTAATGGCACGGATAGCAAAAGAAAAATCCATAGAATCCGGCACAGCCCAAGACTTCATAACGCCAAGCGAATAAGCAAGGAAATCATCGCCCATTTCCGATTTGTCCGTCAGCCATTGCGCGATATACCGCTGTTCAGACGGCGCATATCTCCCATCGCAGTAAGCGATATAGACCAACACATCCACAATCGGCTTCATCTCCCGAATAAAAAAATCCATCTGCCGTTCGGGAGCCTCTTCATACCGTTCCTGCAAACGCCGTCTGAAAAGCGAAGGTTCGACCACTTCGCCGGTTTCCAAATCCACCAGTCCCATAATCGACTGATATTTAAACGTCCTGACCATTTTCCGCTCATGGCAAAACGCCTGCACATAACCGTCTGAAAGGTTGGCAACAAACTTGCGGACATCGATAACCCGTCTGCTTTGAATTCCTTCCGTATTGACGTATTCAATTTCAAAACTACCGCCGACAGGCAGCAGCACAGGTTTATCTTTCATCGTAAAGCCATTCTTTTTTAACCATGTCGTGAAGAGATAATTCAGACGATGTCAGTTTCTGTTTGCCCGCGTCGTTCCGCCCGTAGACTAATATCGCACCCGAACAGGCTGCCCAATGGCGGCGGCGTTCAAAATCGAGATTTCGGGCGGCTGCGATAGACACTTTAAAATCTTTCCGAATCAGTCCGCCCAAAAATTCCTGCCCGAATTTGAGCAACAACTTTTCAGGTTTGTCGGCGGCTGTTTGGAATTCGCCTTTATTTTTGTCTGATTCAGCCCCTGCTTCCGCCTCTTCGTCATCTGTTACTGACAAATCAATCCCGTTCAGAGCGAGTGCAGATTTAATAATTTGGTTATATCTCAAATTCCGCGTCCGCGTTACCGGTTCAATATCGACCAGTGCCAGCAGTGCCAGCACAGCATCGATATTCTCTTGCACGGTCTGCTTTAATTGAATTTGCCGTGAGTGCAGTTCTTGCAAGTCCAATTTCACACCGTCTTGCCTGTCAGCCTGTTGACCACTTTGTTTTCCCATATTGCACTTCCCTAATAAACAAAATCACTAAATATCCAAAAAATCCAACGGCAACACCTTCCAAAATTTGCCGTGAATAAACAAATCGTCAAATTCTTCCGGCTCAATAACGAAGTCGGATTTACTGTAAATCGGATTATCGCTCGTTACATGGATGACGCCTGCTTTGCCGCGCGCCAAGCGTTTGATGTAGGTATAGCCCTGAAACGTAAAAAGATACACGCCACTGGATTCAAATTCGGCAACGTCAGTTTTGATTAAAGTGATTGATTTCGGCGGTATCGTCGGCTCCATACTATCTCCATCTGGCGACATCAACTTAACGCCATGCAGGTTGTCCGTGCCGAGCAGCTCTTTAAGTGCAGTCTTCGGTATTTCCAGCGAGTGCAGCAATTCAGGATAGTCGACGTTGAGATGACCGCTGCCGCAAGATGCGGACACGTCATATAAATCTAAGCGTGCCGTTTCAAGGTCGTCTGAATGATTTTCAGACGACCTTACTGTCAGATATGGCAATGGGAAGCCTGAAATTTCCGATATTTTTACCATTGTTTCAAAGGTCGGCTTGTTCCGACCTTTTTCAATCGCATTCACGCTTGCCTTCGTTGAGAAGCCAAGTTCAAAGGCAAATTGTTCTTGCGTCATCCCTGCCCGTTTTCTTGCTTCTACCGCCCATTTCGCCAAATCATAAGTCATAAAATTCTCCATATTTTCAACATTGTAAATTTTAAATAGACAAAAATCGGCTATTTTTAGTTTACTTTTTAGGTTATTTTAAATATACTTTTCAAAACTTCAGGAGTTCTTATGAAACATCTAGAAAAAGCTATTGACGCAGCAGGTGGACAAGCTGCCCTTGCTAAAAAACTCGGGAAAAATCGTTCTACTGTAAATAGTTGGCTAAAAGGGAGAAATAAAATCCCAGCAGAAGTTGCAGTGGAAATTGAAAAACTGGGTTATGGAGTGCGTCGTGAAGATTTGAGACCAGACGTATTTTTATAATTTACCTAATTAGATTTCATTTCAATCAAGGAGCAGAAAAATGAAACCCATCAATGTCCAACTCTCTTATGGTTCGCTCGTCGAGGTTGCAACCTGGGACAAAGGTTTCCTCGCCATCCAAAAACGCGGCAAAGACGGAAATTTTAGCGAGCTGCCGCGCAAGCCTGCCAAAACATTAAAAAAGGCCGTCCAAATGGTTGGGCAAATCTACCCACATGAAATCATCATCGCATCATGAACGATGACAAAGCGGAGAGACGCTTGACCCGCCGGACAGTCGGCATCAACCAAAAAGGAAACGTCATGTGCCAATACTGTATTCACAAAATCGAAGACCATCGCGCCGCCGATGTGTACCCCGCCGCGCCGCGCGCGCCGTTTGGCGTGATTGAAATCGAAGCCTACGGCGAAGAGTTGGATTTACTCGAGCAAGCTGCCTTTGCCTCCGGCAAGTCTTTGTCTGCATTCGCTGCTGAGGCTGCGTTGGAATACGCGGAAATGTATCTGCGAGCCTTTGAGGCGGCATCGGCAGACCTGAAACGGAGCAATGAAAATGACGCAGCGCAACATCAGTAAGGCGGAACACGGAAATATGCGGGTACAGATTACCTGCCCTTGCTGCGGCAGCCGCTGCAAGGTGACGGCAAGTCGGAAGATGACAGACCGCGTCCGTTATAGCTCGGTGCAATGCTTGAATGCTTCATGCGGTTGGTCGGGCGTGGCGGCGACGGAAGTCATCAAAACCATCTCCCCGCCCAGTCCGCTGCATCAAAATCCCGCCTTGATACCGCCGCAGATGACGGCGGATGAAATCCGGGAACAACACGGCGAAAGCAGTCAGAAAAATTTGTTGTAAAGGGAAAGAAAAATGAACGGCGAAATCGTCCCAACGTGGAAGTCAGCACCGCAGCGGGTTCGCTTTTTTAGAACCAAAGCCCAAGCCCGCGCCATGTGGAATATCGGCAAAAAGTTGGCAAGCAGTAAAACCAAAAACGCAAAAATCATGAACGGCTTGGAGCGCGACGCGCTCTTGGAGCGAAATGCAGACCGTCAGCCGTTGACGGCTTACAACGATGCGGAAGTCGTCAGAAGTTGGCTGGTTACGCCGGAGCAAAGCAAGGCTCTGGAAGATAGTCAGAAGTTGATAAAGGAAATCGCCCGACTGGGCAATATGCTGAATCAGCAAAACGTAGTGTTCAGCTTGGGCTTGCCGGTTCTTCAGCTTTCCGAAGCCGCCCGACAGCTTGAAGCCATCGACGAAAAAATAGCCCGCGCCGCCTATGCCGGCAGAAAAATGAAAGTAAACCCAGTTTCAGACGACCTTAAGGCTGCCTGAACCCGACCCGACAAGGAAACATCATGAAAATCAAAATCCGCTACATCATCCTCGCCCTGATGCTCGCCGCCTCGTCTTTTATGCTCGGTTCGACACACGGAAACATACCGAATCCGCCGCAAACGCTGCCTGAAACGGACGTTGTACGCGCTTACGAATCGCCGACATTCGACCACATGGGCGGCGACGCTGAAATTCCACAGGAGGTGGGGCAATGAGCATCATCGCAGTCATCGGCATTGTTTTTGCCGCCGCGCTCGGCGTTTGGCTCTATGTGGACTACAAAATCGAGCAGAAAAAGCTGGACGCGGAAATCGAAGAAAGAATTCAAGATTATTTAAAGCATTGAGACATAGGGCGGGCTGAAGCCCGCCACTTACTAGGCAGGACAAATCATGGGCATATCAATTCAAACAGCAAATGCAAAGGCGGCGCAGCAAGACTACGCCGCCAATGCCTTTTTGCTGATTCCGCCCGTGTTGCGCGAAGGCTTTGAAAGCCTGAAACCTGCCGAGGCGTCAAAAGCGCGTTCGTTCTTTACCGATTTAGTCGTTCGTCAGTTGGACAGCGGCATTCAGCCCGCCGCCGCGCGTGTTCGCGCCGAAGACGGTCTGAAAACCCTGCTCGACAATCTGACCGTTTTGCCGCCTGCCGTCCGTTCGGCAGGTTTGGATGCTTCGGACGACGACATCTGCGTCCTTGCTGATAGCGCAGCCAAGGACATCTATTTTAAAAAACGTATCGGCTGGAGCCTCGCCGGTTTAATCCACTATGCCGCCGCCGAATACGGCATCGATACCCAAAAAGTATTCAAGGACAAAATCCCCGAAGCCATCGAAGCCCGCCTGCAAGCCCCTAAATTCTGGCGTCGCCAGCTTCGCCGCATTTTCGCGCGCGCCGCCGAACGCTACCGCCGCGAGGCTGGCTTTGTATCCCGTAAAACGGGGCTTTATGCCTCTGATGAGGCGGTTTTCCGTCGCTTGTCTCAAAAGCGTCGCAATCTTGCCATGTTGCAAACCATGATTGCCATCAATGAGCTGGGGCAAGAGTTCATGCTCGAGGCCTTGTCTGAAGTCTCTGTATCCAATCCCGCCCTGCGTCGCGCCGAATTGATGGTGCGTATTCGCGGCTTCGAGGAAATCGCCCGTCTGAAAAACCACGTCGGCGAATTTTTTACGATTACCTGCCCTTCCCGTATGCACCGTATGCACCACTTTGGCAAGCCAAACGAGAAATTCAGCGGCGAAACGCCGTCGCAGGCGCAGGCATACTTAAATAAAGTATGGGGTCGTATCAATGCAGAATTAGGTCGTCTGAAAATCAAAATCTACGGTTTCCGCGTTGCCGAGCCGCATCACGACGGTACGCCGCACTGGCACGGCCTTGTCTTCATGGAAGAGCAACACCGCCTTGCCTTCCGCCGCGTCGTGGCAAAACACGCTTGCCGAGAAAACCGCGAAGAGCTGGGTTTGAAATACTTGGCGACTGCGAAAGAAGCGGACGCGGAAGCCCGCCGAATCCAATCGAAAATCCGTGAAGAACAAGGCAGCACGCCTACGCTCGCCGCCATCCGCGCCGGTCTGAAAACCGAGGCAAAATTCTGGGAATCCAAATATTTTAAATTTTGGAAACAAAGCCCCGCCTCTGCCCGCGTTGACTTTGAAGCCATCAACTGGGCGCGCGGCTCGGCTGCCGGTTATATCGCCAAATATATCGCCAAAAACATCGACGGTAAAAGTCAAAGCGGCGAAGGCTTGGGCATTGACTATGAGTCTGACGCGCTGTTGAACATGGCGGAAACCGCCGTCCGCGTGGACGCATGGGCAAGTCATC
The DNA here is from genome assembly GCF_001838645.1 of Neisseria sp. HMSC70E02. Lineage (NCBI taxonomy): Bacteria > Pseudomonadati > Pseudomonadota > Betaproteobacteria > Neisseriales > Neisseriaceae > Neisseria > Neisseria sp. HMSC70E02. The sequence continues at coordinate 142,270 of NZ_KV838080.1, forward strand.
ACGGTATCCGCCAGTTCCAGCAAATCGGCGGCTGCCCCGTCACTATTTGGCGCGAACTGCGCCGAATCAATCCCGACGCTTCAGACGACCTTTTAATGCTCGCCCAACAGGCTGCCGATATGGGCGACTGGATGCGTTTTACCGTCCTTTTGGGCGGCGAGTCCGTATCGCGCAAAAACGTCCGTCTCGGACTGTACCGCGAAGAGGCAACCAAGTCCGAGCCGAACTGCTACGGCGAAACTCCTGCCGACCGCATCATGGGCGTTTACGAAAAAGCCACAGGACGCGTCGAAATTTCGCGCGTCCATTCGTGGGTTTTGAAAAAAAACGGCGGCACCGCCGCCGCTTGGACTTGTGTCAATAACTCTACGAAAATGAAATTCGACCCCAAATCTGCCCAAAAATTAAGCAGTCGCCCAGCGGCGGCAACCCTGACCGACCTAGAAAAAACCGAATCCGCCGAATGGCTTATTTGGAAACACGGTTTTTCGGTGCAAAACGCCGTCGGTTTGGCAAACGCCGGATTAAGCCCGGAACTGGAAAACGAATATCAAAAAGACATGATTGATATGGCCAGCATCGAGGAACTGGGATACATGAGCCGCGAAACCCGCGAACAAATCGAAGCCGCGGCGAAAGATACCGCGATCCGTGGCGAAGCCGCCCGAAAAGAACAACGAAACTACCGCGAATACATCCACGGTATCGAGAAACTGCGCCGTCCGCTCGTCAGCGGACTGACCCCAAAAGAACCTGTTTTTGACTTCGCCGCCATCAAAGCCGCCGACGAAGCCAATATCCGCGCGAAGACGGTCCGCTACGAAAAACCGCAATACGACACCGTCGAAAGCGTTCTTAAATCCGCCCGCGCCGCCCGTGAAGCGTCGCAGGCAATGAATGACAAACTGATTAATAGAAACTGACCAATAGGAAAGGAATAAAAATGGGCGAATACATTACCCTGGACGAAGTGAAGAAACTATGGACGATACCGGGCAAAAAGCCGCCGTCCACGACAACCATTTGGGCGCGCCGCCGGGCGGGGCTGATACCGCAGCCGAAGTTGGTGGGGCGGGACAACCTCTATAAGCGGGACGAGGTAATTCGGATGCGGGACGAGTATTTCGAAAGATGACATGGATAATAAAAGGTCGTCTGAAACATTTCAGACGACCTTTTCCTATTTCCCGATACCGACCGTTGCCAAAGTGTACGGCTTAAATCTAAACACTTCCGCGCCGAATGCGTCGTTTGCTTCGAGAAACGCCGCCTGTATCGGCTCGATTTCATTCGCGGCGAACACTTCCGCCGCCGTCCGGGCATCGCCCAATCCGCCTGCTGCCGTCGGAACGACCCCCATTAATGACGGTGGGACGCGATGTATCGTCAGCATGTCTTGGGCAGACACGTTTTTAATATTCAGGAAATCGTCTTTGGCCGCCACCTCTGAAATCGGAATCAGTTTGATACCGTCGGACTTGCCGTCGGGCGAGCGCAGGAAGACATTGCGGAAATTGCCTTCGCGCTGCGCTTTTTTAAACTGGTCCTTGAGATTGTTCCAGTCGTCGTTGTTGATGTTGTTGTCGGTTGCGTACACGATAAAGCCTGCATGGCTGCCGTTGTCGTAGTAGCGGCGTCGGAAGGTTGTCGCCGAGCGGTTAAGCTCCGCCGAACTTAAGCCCGCCAAATAGTCCGGAATGCCGTAAACCTCTTGCACCAAATCGGGTTGCATCAAATGGATGACGTCGGATTTGGGGATAAAGTCAGCCGTCGCGATGACGTGCGACCGCAGATAGAAGTAACCGTCTTTTTCGTATTTTTTAGACGACCGCCGCATATAGACGGACAGGCGGTTTTTGAATCCCAAAACCTTGCCGAAGCGGTTGCGCTCCGCCGACAGATAGCCGTTTCCGGTTACGAGGAAATTAAATGCCAGCTTTTTAAATTCGGCGCGGCTCAAAAGCGCAGTCGGTTCGAATGTGGAAGTTAGGACGTTCAGTTTGCAATGCAGGGCGGACGAATGATGTACGCCGGCACGGAGCAATCCGATCAAGTCCTCTTGATTGACGGGCAGTTCGTAGTAATGGCCGTTGTCGGCGCATTCCCACGCCGCGCCGAGCCAAGACAAACGCTCGTCGTAACCCCAACTGAAAATCTCTAAATCTGTGCGTGGTTCATTGCCTGTCGAATTTAAATCAGACATAAAAATCCTTTAACTATCAATCTCAAAACGTCCGCTGACAACATTGTCCAGCGGCTCTTGATAAAACAACATCATCGCTGCCCAAGCCAAGTCGCCATGACTGGCGGCTTTGCTGCGCGTCGATTCGTAAGTGATGTTTCGTCCGCTGGCGGTAATGGCGCGGCGGACGGACATAAACGCCATCTGCAAATCTATTTTGCCCGCGTCCCACTCGATACGTTTGTTTTTGAGCAGGTTCTGCGTTTTTAAAACCATCATCCCTTTAATGTCGGGCGTGTAGGTCATGCCGATGGCGGGCGGGTAGAATTTTTTAACAAGGTCGTACACCGCCGCGCCGATACCGTTTGCGTCGATGACGATTTTGGTAACGTTGAATTTCTCGGTCATGCCGCGAATGATTTTCGCCTGAGATTCGAAGTCCGCCCCATTAATCATGTGCGTTTCCAAGATTCTGAATGGATCGCCGTTGCGTTGCGGCGGAACGGCGACCACCAAGCCGGATGCGTCGCCGGTATAGCTCGGGTCGTAGCCTATCCATACAGGGATATTACCCGCCGGGCGCATCATGTCAGGTTTGTACCAAGTCCAATCCCACGATTCGACGCCGCAGGCTTGCAGGTCGGCAAAGTGAAACACGCCCTCGCCGTCAGGGACGAATTGACATTCAAAAAGCTGCGCAAACTTGTCGGGCGAGTTGCGCTGCCGAAGGTAGTCAATATCGAAGAGGTTGCAGCCTGATTCCTGCGCATCATGAATCGTGACGATTTGCCGCCATTGCGCGTCGGCATCCTGACGACCGTGTTTTAAAGCGGCGTGGCTCAAATCGAGCTTGATATGCTCTCTTCTGGGACGGCCTTCGTTAAACATCGCGCCCGACCAAAAACCATAAGCGGGGTGGCCTTCGGACGACGGCGTGGAGAAATAGGTCGTCTTCAGGTGCTTTTGACTCGCCATCGGCTCGGCGAGCGTTTGCAATCGCTCAAAATCGGGAATCCAGAAATATTCATCGACGTACAAGTTGCCGTTGCGACCCTGTGCCGTCCGTGAATTGGTGCCTAAAAAATGCAGTTCCGCGCCGTTATGCAGCGAGATGGTATCTCCGCCTTTTAGCTCGACATCGACCATCTTGCAGAGGTTTAGGATGTATTGTTTGAACTGATACGCCTGCGCGCGGGACGCGGACAGGAAAATGGAGTTGATGCCCGTTTTTAGGCTGGTCAGGAAGGCTTCGCGGGCGAAGTAGAAAGTCGCGCCGATTTGGCGGCTTTTTAAGATATTTCGGAAACGGTGCGTCCGATAAATCTCGCCCCAATACCGCTGATAATCGAAACACTGCTCTTCGAAAATCTCTATCATGCGCTGCTGCTGCTCCGGCGCGATATAGTTTTTCGGCGGTTTTTCGACGGAGCGGGTGCGGCTGCGTTCGGTGCGCTCGGTACGTTCACGCGGCGGGCGGTCTATGCTCGGTACGCTGTCAAAAGGCGGCTTGTCTGCGCCGTCAAAGCGGTTGTTCGGAGGCGTTTCCAATTTTTCAGACGACCTTTTACTACCCTCCCCGCTCATTAGTGCGGAAAGCTGGCGCATTTCTTTGTAAACGCTGTCCGATTTGTTCGGGAGGTTGACGAGTTGGATTAAGCGCGCCTCAATAGAAGAGGCGACGCGCTGCATCGGCGTCCCGCCATCCCAGTTTTCACGTTGCTTCCAAGAATGCACTGTGGCGGGCTTCAGCCCCAAATGCCGCCCGATGGCGGTAATCTTCCAGCCCTGCCAGTAAAGAGAACGCGCCACAAGGCGCGGGTCTATATTCTGCGCGATTTCGATGTTCTGACGTTTTTCCATTAGCTCAAAAAATATCTTTAATCCCCCGATTTTCGGGCAAATCCGCCCGACACGCCCATTTAGCATGACTTGAAAATCACACGGAAAACCCCCGCCGCTTGCCTCGCTCCGCGCAAATGACAAAATAAAGCGGACAAATATCACAGCAGGCAAAAATGAATAAATTCGCCCAATCAACCAAAGAAAAATTTAGCGACCGATGGTTCTGCATTGGCAAATCAGGTGCAACCGTTGATGGACGCACCATCGAATCCGCTGACCTCATTGCCGCTGCTGCCGCATATGACCCCGAGTTGTACGGCGCGCGCATCAACTTGGAACACTACCGCCCATACAGCCCGAAAAACGACTATTCAGGCTTGGGCGACGTCCTCGAACTCAAAGCCGAAACGACCGACGGCGTGACCCGTTTGTATGCCCGTATCGACCCGACTGAAAAAATGCTGGGCTACATCAAAGACCGCGAAAAAGTCTTCACCTCGATGGAGTTGATGAAGCCGTTCGGCGATACCGGCAAAGCCTATTTGGTTGGTCTCGCGATGACCGACTCGCCCGCCTCGATGGGTACAACAATGCTCAAATTCCGACAAATTGCACCAGACGACCCTAATTTCACCGCCGCATACACACAAATGGAAAGTCAAGATATGCCCCAAGCCGAAACCCAACCGAAAACAGAGAAAAAAGGCATTTTTGCCGTCATTCACGACGCAATGTTCAGCAAAAAACCAGCCGCCCCCGAACAGCCAAGCCAAGAACCGCAGAAAATCGATTACAGTCAAGAAATTGCCGCCCTGAACAAAGAATTGGAGCAATCGGCGCAAATCACTGAAAAAATCGTCGAAGACTACGCGGCATTGCGACAAGAATTCGAGGCATTTAAAGCAAAAGTCGAATCGACCCCTGTCAATGCCGCCGCCGCGCACACCGGCGCGACAACCGTCGCAGATTCCGAATATTGATAACAAAGTAAAGGCGAAAAATGCACCCATACATTCAGCAATACATCAATGCCGTCGCAAAAGCCAACGGCACAACCGCCGCAGGTATTGCGCGACAATTCAACGTACAGCCCGCCGTATCTCAAAAAATGCGCGAAGCGGTACGTCTGCAATCTACTTTCTTGCAGAAAATCAACATCATCAGCAAAACCGAAATTGCCGGTTCCATCATCGGTTTATCGACTGGTTTGAACGCCTCTCGTACCGATACAAAAAACGGCGACGGCAGCGTTCGCCGCCAACCCAAGCCATATCACAACCTGAGCGACCGCCAGTATTTGTGCAAAAAAGTCAATTTTGACACTCAAGTCAGCTACGACGACATGGACTCTTGGAGCGCCCACCCCGAATACGTCAAGCTGATTAATAACCAGCTCGTCAAATCCAAAGCCTTGAGCCTGATTGCCATTGGCTTCAACGGCACGTCTGCCGCTGCGACCACCAACTTTGCCAGCAATCCGCTCTTGCAGGATGTACAAAAAGGCTGGTTGCAACACCTGCGCGAAAATGCAGCGACAAACGTCATGGGTGGAACTGCGAATGCAATTGAAATCGGTACAGGTAAACCGTACACCTCAATCGACCATCTCGTTACCGACGTGATGGAAAACCTGATTGACGAAGAGTTCCACGACATGCCGGGCATGACCGTTATCTGCCATCAATCTTTGTTGTCTGAAAAATACTTCGCAGTCATCAAAGAAGCAGGTAATAAGGCAAGTGAGCTGCGTCCAGCCGACATCATCATGAGCGAAAAACGCTTGGGCGGTCTGCCGGTCGTTACCGTGCCATATTTCCCGAAAAATACCCTGCTGGTTACGCCGCTGGAAAATCTGTCGATTTACTTCCACAAAGGCGGCCACCGCCGCAAATTGGTGGACGAGCCTGAATTTGACCGCATCGCAGACTACCAATCGGAAAACATCTGCTATGTCGTCGAAGAGTATGGCGCAGCGGCTTTGGTGGAAAACATCAAAATCGCCAAATAGCAATCAGGCGCAAATCGTCTGACTGTATCAAAGGTCGTCTGAAACGAGCTTCACCCCGTATGGGTTGCGGCGATTGAGTTTCAGACGACATCACAGAAAGAAAAATAATGACACCCGCCCAAGCACATAAACAACAAGTTTTGGCCGAGCAAGCCGCGCAAAACGGAGAGGACATCAATGCCGCCGAACCGTACCGACGCTTGCTGGCTACCCTCAACGCCGACCGTGCCGTATTGAGCCAAATCAAAGCGGTTTCCGATAAAGTCCAAGCCAAAAAAGGCATGGTTTTGAAATATCTGCCGTGGCTCGAAGATGTGTACCAAGCAGGAGCGCCGTCTGAATCAGACCCTGTCTTCACGACTGCGCTTTTGTGGCTGATTGATATTGGCGATCTCGATACTGCCGTGCCGTACATCCTGTTTGCCATCAAGCATGATATGAAGGTGCAAGACGACTACCGCCGCGACTTGCCTGACCTGTTGGTCGAAGAGTTGGCAGAGCAATTTGCCACCGGTGCCGATTTAAGTCCCGAAAATCATGCTGAATTGCTCGCCCTCTTGAGCAGTACGGATGGCGAGACAGGCATGCACACAATCAATCTGACGGACATCGTCCGCGCCAAATTTTTCAAAGCATGTGGCGAACGCGCTGAAGAAGTCGGAGACGTGCAGGGTGCCGTAGGCTACTACGAATCCGCTTTGCAGTATTCCGACAAAATCGGCGTCAAATCCCGTATTGCCGCACTCAAAAAACAGCTTGAAAGCTGAAATCTTCCCCCCGCCGGGCGCAAGCCTGCGGAAAGTCCTCCCGATTAATCGCGGACGGCCTTATCCGTAAAAGCCTCTGCGCCTCTATTCCGAAGCCCGCCTGAACATCGGGCGGGCTTCTTCAGTATGGATACAAAACATGACGATGGTTTTCGCCGATAACCCCGACCAAGGGCGGCAGGAATTCGACCAATCCGAAATCCGAAGCATTCCGTTTTTTCCCGTTATTGACTTAACAAACTTCCGCGAAGTCATGCGGATAGAGGCGAACATATCCAGTTCGCGCGTATATCACGCTGCCCTTGAAGCCGTCGCACATGTCAACGGACAGCTTAAAAAATACCGTATTTCAGCCGTTCAGGTAGGCAAATCCACGCTTGCCGAAACTGGCGATTCAGACGACGTTATCAACGGCGAGTCCGTGAAAACCATCCACTACCGCCGCGCCGTCTATTGCTATGCCAAATCCCTACTGTTGGAAAAATACGCGGATACGGAACCATCAGGGAAAGCGGGCGAACGTGCCGAAATGAAGCAAAGTCAGGCGGAGGACTACCGTCGCGAAGCCCACTACGCGACCGCCGCCGTCATGGGCGAAAGACGCTGCGATGCAGAATTAATCTGAAATGGAATACATAACGCAAGAAGGCGACACCGTCGCAAATATCGCATGGCGGCACTATGGCACATCGGCAGGGCATACCGAGCGCATCCTGACCGCGAATTACGGCTTGGCCGCCTACCCTGCCCTGCTGCCCGCCGGCATAAAAATAAGGCTGCACGAAGCAGCGAAAAACGAAGAAATACAAGAAAAATCTACCCTGAACCTATGGGATTGAAACGTTATGACCCACGATAAAACCACCACCGCCGTCAATGCCGCTGTTATCGTCATCGGAAGCTACCATGTCCATGCCTCCGTCGCGTTCGGCGCGCTAATCGGCGCATCCCTGTTTGTCCTAAGCCAAAAGGCAGAACGTCCGATCAATAAGGCTTGGTTGTTTGCCGTGTCCTTTGTTGGCGGTATTTTTGGTTACGACGGAGCGGAAGACATTGTTAACTGGCTGCTCCCGGGCGATGAGTTACACATCAATAGCTTTACTGCTGCCGCCCTCTTTTCTGCCGGTTTGGTATTGGGATTGCAGCGAATCATGCGCCTGATTGACCAAGGTCGTCTGAAAAACACGGAATTGGAAGAGGAAAAAGAGGTATGAATACCGTCCAAACCACCGCCATCATTGCTTTATCCCTGACCGCTGCCCTGAGAATCATCATGTTTGACGCGCGCGGCAAGACGCATAAGCCGTTGAGTGCGGCAATCGCCTATCTGTCTATCGTGTGGTTTTGCAGTCTCGCACTGGCCGCCGCCTTTGCCATCGAATCTCTCACAACATGGCTACTGATTTTCGGTCTCGCCCTGCACACAGGTGCAGTGTTATGGAGCGGCGGAAACGTCAGCAAAATTAACCCGAAAAAAACCCGACCTATCGCCGCAAATCAAGGATTTTTGAAACGACAGGCGGTAAGCCAGTCATCGAAAAACCTGATGCAAGAAGGTCGGACAACATCTGAAACACACAATTAAAGGAAAAAATATGACTGAATTGCCTTGGATGGCGGAAGCCCGCCGGCACCTCGGATTAAGAGAAATCGTCGGTGCGAAACATAACCCGATTATCCAGTCTTGGCTCAAAGAGATGGGAAACTTTCCCAATGCTGCAAAAGCGTGGTACGCAGACGACGAGACGCCTTGGTGCGGTCTGTTTGTCGGGTACTGTCTCGGCAAAAGCGGACGCGCCGTCATCAAGGATTGGTATCGTGCAAAGGCATGGTCTGAAGCAGGTCTAACCAAGCTTTCTAAACCTGCCTATGGCTGTATCGCCGTGAAATCCCGCAAAGGCGGCGGCCATGTGTTTTTCGTTGGCGGCAAAAACGCCAAAGGGCAGATTATGGGATGGGGCGGTAATCAGGGCAATGCCGTATCAATCGTGCCGTTTAACGCCGCCGACATCGATGGCTACTACTGGCCGTCTAAATTGGTTGATGGTAAGCCGGTTAAATCGTTCCCGTCAGAGGAGCGTTATAACCTGCCCATCGTTACCGGCACTGCGGCAGCAGGCGTGAGCGAAGCCTAGGAAGGGAGATGATATGAAAACAGCTATTGTTGTTATCGTGTCTTATATCCTGACCGTTGCCGTCCTCGGATATGGCTTGATGTACATGCGAAAAAGCAATAAGGCACTGACACAAACAGTCGCCGCGCAGGAAGCCGCCATCAAATCAAAAGACGCAACAATCAGGATTTATAAAGCCCGCGCCCAAAGCTTGCAGGAGCAGGTAAACCAAATCATGAAGGTGCAGGCTGAAAAAAACAGCCAAGTCGAAGCAGCACTGACTAAGCATCATGAATGGTCGTCTGAAAAACTGCCCGAAGATGTAGCCAAAACCATCAATAAAAAATAACAGCGGGGCGCATGATTGCGCCCTTTTAAACATCAAACTATGAAAGATAAAACATGAAACGTCTCTCTGTTCTCGTCGCAGCCATTGCCCTTACTGCCTGCACCCATAATCCGCCGGTATCTGTACAGGCTGCCGAGTCATGCCCGCCGGTGCCGAAGTGTGAAGCCTACCCGCCCGAAGAGATTACAACCAATGCGGACATGGTTCGCGCCTTGATTGCCTATCGCTCGGCGTTTGAACAATGCCGCCTCTATCGCGACGCTTTGTCAGCCTGCCTCAAAGGCGATGAAGAAGGGAAAGCTACACCATGACCGACATCATTGACCAAGCCTGCGACTTAGAGCAAAAAATGCGCGAATTCTGGCTGTTGCGCCAAAAGGAACAAGAATCCGCCGCGCCATCCGCCCAAGAGTGTGAAGAGTGCGGTGAAATCATCCCCGAAGCGCGTCGAGAAGCAGTACCGGGTTGCCGTTTATGTATTGACTGCCAACGCATCGAAGAACAGCGACGGCGGTTTACAAAATAAGGTCGTCTGAAAATGGAAAAACCAAAAAACCTGCGTCTTGCCATACAGGAAACGTTGCCGGAGTTTAAAGCCGCCCCTGACCGTCTGCGTCTGACGGTTTTGTCGGGGCAGATTATTCCTAAACGCAATACATTGAGTTATGAAGCGAAGTACACGCTCAATATTTTTATTCAGGAATTTCATCGCGATCCTGCGTATCTTTTTTTGATTGTGAATAAGTGGTTGCAAGAGAATCAGCCGGATATTTTATGTCCGGGTGCTGACGCATCATCACGCGCCTTTATTTTTGAAGCTGAACCGATAGAGTCAGACGTGTGGGATGTGATGATAGAGCTTAAATTGACTGAGACCGTCATCGCTGGACTTGATGATAATGGTTTGGTCACATACAAAGTCAAGGCGGAGCCGCCGAGACAGGCTTTTTAGGCATCAATGCGGGGCGCAATCATGCGCCCTTTTTGCTAAAAGGATAAACAAATGCAAGAATTGGAAGAGTTTGTCGCGCAAATCCGCCATCTGTCACTGCAACTCAAGCCGTCTGTCCGCGCCAAACTTTTGCGTACAATCGCAACCGAACTGCGCCGCCGGAACCGCGAACGGATTCGGGCAAACGTGGAGCCTGACGGCAATCCAATGGCTAAGCGGCAGGGCGACCGCTTTATGTTCCGCCGCATACGGGATGGCGAAGGGCTGAACGGTCGACCGTTTCGTTTTTTCGGGGAAAAATACGGTGACAACTACACAGGGCGCATCGCATACAGCCGGACGGAAAACGGAAAAGAATTAGTTCGGTTCGAGGGAGAACGCGGACTGTTGGGATTCCGACGAGAATATTTATACCTGAAAACGTCGACAGCATCCCGAATGGCAATGTTCCGACGTCTCGGTGCCGCCCGCTGGCTGCGTCAAAAGGCAGATGCCAACCGCGCGCAAATTGGTTGGTTCGGCGGTTCAGCGGCAGCCATTGCCACTGAACACGAAGATGGTAATTCCGGTAAAAACCTACCATCGCGCCTGTTATTGGGATTGCCGAAAGAGGATTTGCAATACGTCACAGACCAGTTATTACAAGCCCTAAAAATCGATTGAAAAAAGCCGTCTGAAACAAATCAGACGGCTTTATTATTGTATTTTAAAGGCAGTGCATAAATCAGCATGAAAATGCATAATCTTGTATAAAAACGCATAAAAAACCAGTACCCCAAAAAAGCCGAAAATCCCATGAAACATAAGGATTCCCGCCTACTCTATCGCTGCATAAAAAAACACACCCCCGCAAAGCCCGCGGGCGTGGAGGGGGAGCGCGCGCCGCCCGTCGTCGCAGGGTCGGCAACACAAAAAAAGGTCGTCTGAAATGTTTCAGACGACCACATAGCGAATAACATCATTTAGTGCGATAACGGTCACGAAGAGCCATGACATCGCGCCCTAAGTTCTCGAGCATCTCCAGCCGCTCGTCTAAAAGTTCGGAGCGATCATAGGCGCGTTCTGTTTTGTCGGATATCCCGTGAGAAAGTAGCATCTCTCCGACATCTCTGCGGATTTTATAAACTTCGCGCAGGTATGTTCGCGCCAAACTTCGGAGGCCGTGCGCCGTTGTGTTAAGTTCCATCTTGGAGCGTAGTTTTATTCGGACAGTTTCGGAGGACATGGGTTTAGCGAATCCCGCGCCCTCAAACAAATAAATACCGTTCACATTAAGTCGGAGAGCCTCGAAATAAATAGTTTTCAAAGCCGAACTCAATGGAACAATATGCGGGCGTGTCTTCATTCGTTCGATAGGTATTTCCCAAATGCCTGCCTTGAGATTTATTTCTGACAGCCTAGTCCCTGCCGCTTCCGACGGGCGCGTCATGCTCAACAGTTGCCAGTAAATTAAAAGCCGCGCGCGGTCTCCAATATCTTTTGACGTTTCGAGGCGTTCAACTAAAAGGGGGAGTTGGTCGAATCGCAAAGCATCGAAATGACGTTCGGGCGGTTTGTCAAAAACCTGCTTGCCGATGACCGCAACAGGATTCGACGGGATAGAGCCGTCAGCAACAAAATAATCAAACATCAGACCTAAGTTACCTTTTACCCGCCGCAGATACTCCAAAGCCTGCCGCTGCTCCATCTTGCGCAACACCGCGACAACTTCCGCCGTCGTGATTGACCGAATATCGCGCCCCTTGAATGTCGGCAAGACATTAAGCTCAATCGCAGCCAAGACCTGCTCCGCATAACGGGGATTCTTCCCCGTCCCCTGTTTGCCCCCAGACTTGCGCCATTTGTCAAACCACCGCGCCAAACAATTTTCAAACCGATATGCTGCGGCTACGTCGTCTGAAATCAATTTGGGATTTATGCCATTTTTAATTTTAGACAACATCTCATCCCGCCAAGCGCGAGCATCTGCTAACCCGAAGCGTGGGAAAAGTCCTAAAGTCATCGTGTCCATTTTCCCATCGGCTCGGCGGTATTGTAGCCGCCAAGATTTAGTACCAGACGGCAAAACCCATAAAGCCAGCCCGCCGCCGTCGGAAAGTTTGTAAACCTTGTCTTTCGGTTTGGCGGTTTTGATTTGAGACAAGCTCAAAGGCGTTACGATTTTAGGCATGTGTTACTCCTTGTGATAACACATAAAATACCATAAAAAAATCAAAAGAATCTGTATGTACTCGAAACAGATTTAAAACATACAAATATAAAAAATGGCTAAGTCTTTGATAACTTAGCCATTTATATATAGATTTAAAAGTGATGAAAAACTTTTAAAAAAGTAACTGGCAGAGAGGAAGGGATTCGAACCCTCGATACGCTATTCACGTATACACGCTTTCCAGGCGTGCGACTTAAACCACTCATCCACCTCTCTGTGGAATCAAACATATTTTATTGCCTGATATTGTAGCTTAATCAGACAAATAAATCTATTCAATAAAAAATCCGGATAAGCCGGATAATTGATTTGGTGCCCAGGAGAAGACTCGAACTTCCACACCCGTGAGGATACTAGCACCTGAAGCTAGCGCGTCTACCAATTCCGCCACCTGGGCAATTAGGATGGATAAGCAAAGCGGCGACCAAAAGGTTTGGTGCCCAGGAGAAGACTCGAACTTCCACGCCCGTGAGGACACTAGCACCTGAAGCTAGCGCGTCTACCAATTCC
>NZ_KV838080.1:155305-180266 GCF_001838645.1 Neisseria sp. HMSC70E02
AAGCTAGCGCGTCTACCAATTCCGCCACCTGGGCTTTGCTTTATTTCCTGTTTTGCGTTACAGTGATTGACTATTTCGCAAAGAAGCGGTCATTATATATTTTAGAAAAAGAATGTCAACCAATAAAATGAACAAAAATATTAAATCTTTAAATTTACGAGAAAAAGACCCGTTTTTGAAACGGGAGAAACAACGTTACGAACATCCGCTGCCAAGCAGGGAGTGGATCATTGAATTATTGGAGCAAAAAGGCGTGCCGTCGAAAATCGAAGTCTTGGCACGCGAGTTGTCGATTACGGAAGAAGAGTACGAATTTTTTGAACGTCGTCTGAAAGCGATGGCGCGGGACGGTCAGGTTTTAATTAACCGTCGTGGTGCGGTTTGCGCGGCGGACAAATTGGATTTGGTCAAATGCCGTGTCGAGGCGCACAAAGACGGCTTCGGCTTCGCCGTACCGCTCACACCCACCAAAGACGGCGATTTTGTCTTATATGAACGCCAAATGCGCGGCATCATGCACGGCGACATCGTGACCGTCCGCCCTGCCGGTATCGACCGCAAAGGCCGCCGCGAAGGAACGGTTTTAGATATTGTCGAACGCGCGCAAAGCAAAGTGGTCGGGCGTTTCTATATGGATCGCGGCGTAGCGATTTTGGAAGCGGAAGACAAACGTCTGAACCAAAGCATTGTTTTGGAACCTGACAGCGTCGCGCATTTCAAACCCGAATCCGGCCAGGTCATTGTCGGCGAAATCGAGACTTATCCTGAGCAAAACCGCCCTGCTGTGGCGAAAATCATCGAAGTATTGGGCGATTATGCCGACAGCGGTATGGAAATCGAAATCGCCGTGCGCAAACACCATTTGCCGCACCAATTCAGCGAAGCGTGTACCAAAGCCGCAAAAAAAATCCCCGACCATGTTCGCAAAAGCGATTTGAAAGGCCGCGTCGATTTGCGCGATTTACCTTTGGTAACCATAGACGGGGAAACGGCGCGCGATTTCGACGATGCCGTGTTTGCCGAAAAAATCGGGCGCAATTACCGTTTGGTCGTGGCGATTGCCGATGTCAGCCATTATGTCCGCCCCGATGACGCTATCGACATGGACGCGCAGGAACGCAGCACCAGCGTTTACTTCCCGCGCCGCGTGATTCCCATGCTGCCGGAAAACCTGTCCAACGGCATCTGCTCGCTCAATCCCGATGTCGAGCGTTTGTGCATGGTGTGCGACATGGTCATCACTTACGCGGGCAATATTAAAGAATACCGCTTCTACCCTGCGGTTATGCGTTCCCATGCCCGTCTGACTTACAACCAAGTCTGGGATTGGATTTCAGACGACCTCGACCATCCGCACAAAGCCCAAATCGACACCCTCTACAAACTCTTCAAAATCCTTCAGAAAAAACGCTTCGAACGTGGCGCGGTGGAGTTTGAAAGCGTCGAAACCCAAATGCTTTTCGACGACAACGGCAAAATCGAAAAAATCGTGCCCGTTGTCCGCAACGACGCCCATAAGCTGATTGAAGAGTGCATGTTGGCGGCGAACGTCTGCGCGGCAGAATTCCTGATAAAAAACAAGCACACCGCCCTCTTCCGCAACCACTTAGGCCCGACACCTGAAAAACTCGCCACCCTGCGCGAGCAGCTCGGCTTACTGGGTTTGCAACTGGGCGGCGGCGACAACCCGACACCGAAAGACTATGCCGCGCTTGCCGAACAATTCAAAGGCAGGCCCGATGCCGAATTGCTGCAAGTCATGATGTTGCGCTCCATGCAGCAGGCAGTTTACGAACCGCATTGCGACGGACACTTCGGCCTTGCCTACGAAGCATACGCCCACTTCACCTCCCCCATCCGCCGCTATCCCGACCTGACCGTCCACCGCGCCATCAAAGCCGTGTTGAACCAGCAAACCTACACGCCAAGTAAAAGCTGGCAGGCTTTGGGCGTACATACCTCGTTCTGCGAACGCCGCGCCGACGATGCCAGCCGCGACGTGGAAAACTGGCTGAAAACCTATTACATGCGCGATAAAGTTGGCGAAATATTCGAAGGCAAAATCTCCGGCATGACCAACTTCGGCCTCTTCGTTACCTTAGACGGCATCCACATCGACGGCTTGGTACACATCAGCGATTTGGGCGAAGACTATTTCAACTTTCGTCCCGAAATCATGGCGATAGAAGGCGAACGCAGCGGCATCCGTTTCAACATGGGCGACAAAGTCAGCGTCCGAGTGGCGCGCGCCGATTTGGACACCAGCAAAATCGACCTGACCTTGATCAGCGGCGGAAGCAGCGGCAAAAAACGCCGCACTAAAACCACTGCACAAACCGGCTCGAAAACCAAACGCAAACTGACGGCGAAAGAAATCGACGACGCGATGAAAACGCCTGTAAAACAGGAAAAACCTGCAGCCAAACGCCGCAGCAAAGCCCAACCGGACAGCGCAGCAACGTCGTCTGAAAACGGCAAAAAGAAAACCGCCAAAGCCAAAACGGCAACGGAAAAAGCCAAACGCAAAGACAAAAAGCCAAGCAAAAGCGTGAAAATCAAGGTGAAAAATCCGGATACCGCGCCAACCAAGCGCAAAGGCAGAAGCAAGGCTAAATAGTCTGTCTTTTGGCCAACTTCAAAAGCCGTTTAACGGACAGATGAGATAAAAAACGGCGGTTGTCCATCATCTACATTTCTACATAACCACCGTTCCATTTCTCCTTAATTCAAGACCAAAAGGTCGTCTGAAAACCTGTTTCCAAGTTTTCAGACGACCTTGCTTCATTTGTTCTTCAAGTAAATTGTTATTTCACCTTAGTCGCCATCAACGTATGCAACCGGCGGTTGTCGGCGCGGGCGACAGTGAACTGCAAACCGCCGATAACGACTTTTTCGCCGCGCACGGGCAGGTGTCCCAATTCCTGAATGACCAGTCCGCCGATGCTGTCGGCTTCTTCGCTGCTGTAATCCGTACCAAAAAAGGCGTTGATGTCTTCGATTTCGGTTACGGCGTTGATACGCCAGCGTTCGGTGGAAACGGCGTGGATATTGTCCGCGCTTTCGTCTTCGTCAAACTCGTCTTCGATGTCGCCGACGATTTGTTCGATAATGTCTTCAAAAGTTACCAGACCCGACGTGCCGCCGTATTCGTCGATAACGATTGCCATGTGGTTGCGCTGCTCGCGGAATTCTTTCAAAAGCGCGTTCAGCGATTTGCCTTCGGGTACAAAGACGGCGGGACGAAGGATGGATTTGAGGTTGAACTGCTCGGGATTAAACATGTATTTGAGCAGGTCTTTGGCATGCAGGATGCCGAGGACTTCGTCTTTGTCTTCGCCGATGACGGGGAAGCGGGAATGGGCGGTTTCGATGACGTAGGCAGTGATGCGCTCGATGCTGTCGTTTTCTTTCAAAACGTTCATGTGGCTGCGGGTAATCATGGCATCGCGCACTTCCAAGTCGGCAAAGTCGAGGACTTTTTCCAGCCGCAAAAGTGTATCCGCGTCAAATACTTCCTGTTCGTGTGCCTGCCGCAGCAGGCTGAGTACGTCTTCGGCGGAATCGGGTTCGCCGGCAAGTCGGGAAATCAAACGTTCGAAAAATGTCGGTTTCGACCGGGTGTCGTCCATTTCAGTATTCGTCCTCTTGGTAGGGGTTGGGATAACCTGCCGCCTGCATCAGGCGGATTTCGAGCGCCTCCATTTCTTCGGCCTCGGTCTCTTCGATGTGGTCGTAGCCCATCAGGTGCAGCGTGCCGTGCATGGTCAGGTGGGCAAAATGCTGCTCGGCGGTTTTGCCCTGCTCGGCAGCTTCTTTCAATACGACTTGCGGACAGATGATCAAATCGCCGCAAAGCTCGTCTGAAAACTGATCGGGCAGGATTTCGCCTTCGTTCAAGGCAAAACTCAACACATTGGTGGCGTAGTCTTTGCTGCGGTAATCGCGGTTGTAGGCGCGGGCTTCTTCTTCGTCCAGCAGAATCAGGCTGATGTCGGCGCGGCGGTATTCGTTTTTCAACGCCGCCCATGCCCAGCGGTAGAAATCGCGTTCGCCCGGAAGGTCGGCGGCGGTTGAGGCGTTTTCAAAATTCAGGCAGAAACGTTGCCGCTGCAACGATAAGAAGGGATATTTTTTGGCGCGTTTCATGCTGTAAGGCTGTTGGGTTTAAAATGTTTTTAGAGAATAAGTTTTATTTTACGGCAGTATGGACTACCATCATGCCGGTACACATTATAGTTTATTTCGTTGCAACAGATATAGTGCAACGGCTTCTCCGACAGCTTCGCAGCGGAATACCTTTATCAACCACGGTAATTGCAAATGAACAAATTTCTTTTCCCCCTACTGATTGCCCTGACAGCCTGCTCCCCACAAAACAAAATCGAAACGTCGGCTGCCAAACCGACGGAAACTCCGGTCGAGAAAAGCGGCGGCGATACGGTCAAAATGACAGGGACAGTCCATTATTCGCTCGAACAGGCGGAATTTACCGCCGACGGAAAAACCTATTTCATCAACGGTGGCGACAGCCTGATGGACCAAGTAGAAAAAAACCGCCTGAGTTCCGGCTCATATAACGTTACCCTGAACAATGTCTGCATTCAGGGAAAAGTGCTGACCAAAGAACAAAACCAAGGCAACGGATTCGGCCCCTTGGGCAAGTACAGTCAGGCGGTTAGCGTAGAAAGTTTGTGTTAGACTGTCGACCTTCCCGCCTCATGAATTAGAAAATCAGAAACTGCAAATGAACCCGAAAAAACTCGTTATCGCCAGCCGCGAAAGCCTGCTTGCCATGTGGCAGGCAAAACATATCCAAGGTCGTCTGAAAACCCTGTATCCCGACTGCGAAGTCGAAATCTTGGGCATGACCACGCGCGGCGACCAGATTTTGGACAAAACCCTGTCGAAAATCGGCGGCAAAGGCCTGTTTATCAAAGAGTTGGAACAAGCCTTGCAGGACGGTCGCGCCGATTTGGCGGTGCATTCGATTAAAGACGTGCCGATGGATTTGCCCGAAGGCTTCGCCCTTGCCGCCATCGGCGAGCGCGCCAATCCATTTGACGCATTCGTATCCAATCAGTACGCGCGTTTGGAAGAAATGCCCAAAGGCGCCGTCGTCGGCACATCCAGCCTGCGACGCGAAGCCCAGTTGCGCGCCCGCTACCCGCACTTAGTGATTAAACCCCTGCGCGGCAACGTGCAAACCCGCCTGTCCAAACTCGACAACGGCGAATACGATGCCATCATCCTCGCCGCCGCCGGATTGCAGCGTTTGGAACTGGACGAACGCATCCGCCTGATCCTCTCCGAAGCCGACAGCCTGCCCGCTGCCGGACAAGGCGCGTTGGGCATCGAAATCGCCGCACACCGCACCGACCTTCTCGACGTATTGAAACCCTTAAACCACGACGTCACACACGCCTGCGTGACCGCCGAACGCGCCCTCGCCCGCGCTTTGGGCGGAAGCTGCCAAGTACCGCTTGCCGCGTATTGCACCGAAGAAAACGGCCTGCTCACCCTGCGCGGACTGGTCGGACACCCCGACGGCTCGGTAATCTTGCAGGCAGATGCGCAAGCCCCCGCCGCCTACGCCGACGCGCTCGGACGCGCAGTCGCCAAAAAGCTGGCGGACGACGGCGCACAGGAATTGATTGAAGCCGTATTGAAAGAACAAGCCGAATAAATCGGTTCGCAAGAAAAGGTCGTCTGAAAACTGTATTTTGGTTTTCAGACGACCTTTCTTTTGATTTTTGATTTCCTTCCATTTACATCTATATTTGAAAACTATTGATGTGATTAAATAATTATATAAATCTAATCAATTTCTTGGCCGTTTATAACTATTGGTTTTATCAAAATAATTATCAGGTCTTTCAACTTTGGGATTTGTTTCCCTACTATGCCCTCCATCTTTTGACAAATCGCAAATAAAAAGGAAACCAATATGGCACGCTTAACCGTACACACCGTCGAAACCGCTCCCGAAGCAGCAAAACCCCGCATCGAAGCCGCGCTGAAAAACAACGGCTTCATCCCCAACCTCATCGGCGTGCTGGCAAACGCGCCTGAAGCGTTGGCGTTTTATCAAGAAGTCGGCAAACTGAACGCCGCCAACAGCCTGACTCCCGGTGAAGTCGAAGTCATCCAAATCATCGCCGCCCGCACCAACGAATGCGGTTTCTGCGTGGCAGGCCACACCAAGCTGGCAACCTTGAAAAAACTTCTGTCCGAGCAATCCATCAAAGCCGCGCGTGCGTTGGCGGCAGGCGAGTTTGACGATGCCAAACTGGGCGCGCTCGCTGCGTTTACCCAAGCCGTGATGGCGAAAAAAGGCGCAGTATCCGATGCCGAACTCAAAGCCTTCTTCGACGCCGGCTACAACCAGCAGCAGGCTGTCGAAGTCGTGATGGGCGTTGCCTTGGCGACTTTGTGCAACTACGTCAACAACGTCGCGCAAACAGAAATCAACCCTGAATTGCAGGCATTCGCCTGATTCTGACCCAAGGTCGTCTGAAAAGCGGCGGCAAAACTATTTGCCCGTTTTCAGACGACCTTTTTCAAAAATGCCGTCCCTGTAACGGACTGCCTCCCCTTTCCAACGGAACGTCCTCCCGCACCGTCTGCACACATTTTCAAGGATAAGACCATGAACCGTGAAACCTTATTGTCTCAAGTTGCCGAACTCGTCAAAACCAAACTCAAACCCTTAGTGGACGAAATCGACCGCAATGGCTTGTATCCCGAAGATTTTATGCGCGAACTCGGCGCTATCGGCGGATTCGGCGCAGTCGGTACGGAAGCGGAAGGCGGCAACGGCTTGGGTTTGGCGACGCAAATCGCCGTCTTGCGCGAAGTCGGCAAAGAATGCGGCGCGACCTCGTTCAGCGCATGGTGTCAGGCGGCTTGCGCTTGGTATCTGCACCAGACGCCCAACCAAGCCGTCAAAGACAAATACCTCGCCGACATCCTGCAAGGCAAAGTCTTGGCGGGTACGGGCATGTCCAATACCGTCAAACACCTCGCCGGCATTGAAAAACACAACCTTCAAGCCGAGCGCGTGGACGGCGGCTACACAGTCAACGGCGCGCTGCCGTGGGTATCCAACATCGGCGAAGACCACATCTGGGCAAATACCGCCCAAATCGGCGACGGCTACGTCATGTTCATCACTGGCGGACAATGGGAAGGCGTGACCCTGCAAGCCTGCCCCGAATTCTGCGCCCTCGAAGGCACGCGCACGTTCAGCCTGAACTTCAAAGACGTATTCATCCCTGACGAAGACGTGATTGCTGCGCCCGAACAGTTCTCTGACTACATCGCCTCCATCAAGTCCGGCTTCATCCTGCTGCAAATCGGCATCGGCGCAGGCGTGATCGACGGCAGCCTCGGCATCATCCGCATCGCCAACGTCGTCAACGCCGATGTCAACAGCTACCTCGACGACAGCTACGACAGCCTCAAAGCCGCCTTGGACGAAGCATGGCAAACCACCGAACGACTGGCAGACTTGGCTTGGAACAACACGCCCGACAACCTCGCCACGCTGAAACTGCGCGCCGCCGCCGCCGAACTGACGCTTGCCGCCGCCCAATCCGCCGCCTTACACGCCGGCGCCAAAGGCTACCTCATGCGCAGCCCCGCCCAACGCCGCGTCCGCGAAGCCATGTTCGTCGCCATCGTTACCCCCGCGTTGAAACACTTGCGCAAAGAAATCGCGGCACTGGAAGCGGCATAAGGGCTGAAACAGACCAACAAGGGGTCGTCTGAAAACCTTTTGCCGACCGTTTTCAGACGACCTCAACCATCAGAAGGAACACACCATGGCACAATACATGTGCGGCCCCTGCGGCTGGATTTACGACGAAGACCTCGGCGATCCCGAACACGGCATCGCCCCCGGCACCAAATTCGATGACATCCCCGACGATTGGAAATGCCCCGAATGCGGCGTGGGCAAAGAAGACTTTTATCTGCTGGACTTCGTGATATAGCTTTATAGTGGATTAAATTTAAATCAGGACAAGGCGCGGCAACGCCGTACTGGTTTAAAGTTAATCCACTATAATAACTAAAAAGGTCGTCTGAAAACGTTGAGTCAAACGGTTTCAGACGACCTTTTGGATTTTGTGATAACGCGGCTGCGATTAAGCGTTTTCATCCCGCCAGCGTTTGAACACCAGCGAAGTATTCACGCCGCCGAAAGCGAAATTGTTGCTGACCACATAATCCGTTTCGATTTCACGGCCGCCGCTCAAAATATAATCCACCTTGCCGCAGCGCGGGTCGATGTCGTTCAGATTGACGGTCGGGGCAAACCAGCCGCTGTTCATCATTTCAATGGTAAACCACGCTTCCAGCGCACCGCACGCGCCGAGCGTATGGCCGAGATAGCTTTTTTGCGAACTCATGGGAATGAATCCGAACACGGCTTCGGTCGCCAGCGTTTCGGCGATGTCGCCTTTTTCGGTCGCCGTACCGTGACCGCTGACGTAGCCGACTTTGTCGGGCGTAATGCCTGCGTCTTGCAGCGCGAGTTCCATACATTTTTGCATGGTTTCTTTTTGCGGCTGGGTAACGTGGCTGCCGTCGCTGTTGGCACCGTAGCCGACGAGTTCGGCATAGATTTTCGCACCGCGCCGTTTGGCGTGTTCCAATTCTTCCAACACAAAAATCCCTGCGCCTTCGCCAATGACCAAGCCGTCGCGACCGTTGTCGTAAGGACGCGGGGTCAGTTCGGGTTCGCCGTTGCGGCGGCTGGCGGCGTAAAGCGAGTCGAAAACATAAACTTCGGACGGACAAAATTCTTCGCCGCCGCCCGCCAGCATCATGTCTATCATGCCGTATTTGATGGCTTCGTAGGCATAGCCTATGCCTTGGCTGCCGGACGAACACGCGCTCGATGTCGGGATGATGCGCCCTTTTAATCCGAAAAAGATGCCGATATTGGCGGCGGTCGTATGCGGCATCATGCGCACATAGGTATTGGCGTTGAAATTGCGCGATGTGCCCGTAGTCAGCAGTTCGCCCATGTCGCCGATGTCTTTGGTACTGCCGACGGACGAGCCGCACGCCACGCCCATGCGTCCGTCGGTAATGCTTTCGTCTCCAAGCAAACCTGCGTCCGTCAGTGCCTGCTCCGCCGCATCGACACACAGGTGCGACACGCGCCCCATGCTTCTGAGCTGCTTGCGCGTCCAATGTTCGGGCGGAGTGTAGCCTTCAATCGGCGCACCCAGTTGCGCTTCCAATTCAGGGAAACGTCCGCGCCAATCCATGTATTTGACGGCATTTTTTTCGGCTTTAAACGCCGCCTGTATGCTTTGCCAATCGCGACCGAAGGCGGTAATGCCGCCTATGCCCGTTACTACGACTCTTCTGGTATTCAACACAAACCTCCGTTCACCGCAATCACTTGGCGCGTGATGTACGCCGCTTTTTCATCCATCAGGAAGCGCACCGCATGCGCCACTTCTTCCGGCAGCCCCATACGCGCAGCGGGGACGGCTTTCAAAATTTCTTCGACAGGTACATTTTCATCGACAATCTCCGTATCGATTAAACCCGGCGCTACACAGTTGACGGTGATTTTGCGTTTCGCCAGTTCGACCGCCAAGGCTTTTGCCGCGCCGATTAAGCCCGCCTTGGACGCGCTGTAATTGACCTGCCCGCGGTTGCCCGTCAAGCCGGACACCGACGCCATGCACACAATCCGTCCGGCTTTGCGGCGGCGTATCATCGGCATGGTCAACGGGTGCAACACATTATAAAAACCGTCCAAATTAGTACGCAGCACCAAATCCCAATCGTCGTCTGAAAACGCGGGGAAAGCATTGTCGCGCGTCAGTCCGGCGTTCAACACCACACCGTAATACGCGCCGTTTGCTTCGATGTCGGCAGTCAAAATATCGCGGCAGGCTGCGCGGTCGGACACGTCAAACTGCAACACCCTCGCCTGTCTGCCCAAAGCGCGGATTTCTTCCGCTACGGCTTCGGCTTCATCGCGGCGGCTGCGGCAATGGACGACTATATCAAAGCCGTCCTCAGCCAAACCGAGTGCGACGGCTTTGCCTATGCCCCGGTTGGAGCCGGTAATCAAGATGGTTTCGCTCATAATGTTTCCTATTGGTTGGCGCGGTCTGCTTATTGGTCATCATCTGGACAGAGAAGGCTGTTTTCAGACGACCTTTCCGTCTTTCGGACTGTACACGTTCAACGAGGCTTTTGCCACCAGTCCGTCCGCAGGCAGCTTGGCGCGGGCATCTTCAGGCGCATCTGTCCAATGCAGTTCGCAATCGAATACGCCCATGCCGCCCGGGTCCTGTATCGACAGATTGGCGACCACCTTCATCTGCGTTCCGACGGGCAGGCTATCGGCAAACAATTCCAGCTTGCGCGTTCCCAATAAAAAGCCAAGCCGCACCGGCTCACCCGCTTCCAAAGCCTGTATACCTGCAAACGCGCCTATGCCCTGCGCCATGATTTCCATCAGCGATGTCGCCGGCAATGCCCCATCAACCAACAAGATGTGCTTTTCCCCCACAGCGGCTTGGGCGCACACGTGTTTCGGGCTGTATTCCGTCACACAATCAAGCAACACCATATGGCCGCTGTGTGGCAATAAAGAAGCAACATCATGAATGGGGCAAATTAAATTTACAGTCATAAAGGTCGTCTGAAAACAGAATACGTTAGAATATCGCGATTATATCAGACCCTAGAATGTGTTAAGCTATTTCGTTAAAATACATCACAATGTAAACTTTTGAAAACCATCATGTCATCCAACATTTGCCGTTTTTCTTTCAATATCGCCGCTTGGCACGCCTCAAGCAGTAAAATCGCCACGCCCGAACAATGGCGGCAATGGGCATCAGGCGCATTAGACGCCGCCGGACTGCCCGACCACAAACCCGCGCTTGCCTTCCTGCCCGCACTGCAACGCCGCCGTTTGGGCAAAGCCGCGCGCCTGATTTGCGACGCCTCGTGGGAATTGGCGGAACAATACCCCGGCAGTCCGTTGGTTTACGCCTCGCATGACGGAGAAATCAACCGCAGTTTCGAATTATGGCTGGGACTGTTGCAAACCGACAGCGTTTCACCGACCTCCTTCGGACTGTCCGTCCACAACGCTCCCGCCGGACAATGGTCCATGCTGCGCGGCGACATGAGCGAACACACCGCCCTCGCCGCCGGCAGCGACAATTTCGAAACCACTTTGGCAGAAGCCTATGCCCTGCTGCAAGACGGCGCACCATCCGTGTTGGTCTTAATCGCCGACGACCCTTTGTCCAACGACTACCCCGTCCACGCCACACGCGCCCCGTTTGCCTACGCCCTGTCGCTTGTACTGACGCAGGGAGACGGCTACACACTCAGCCTCGATGTTGACGACACGTCGTCTGAAAACCCGTCCGACCTGCTGTCAGCCGATTACTGGGGTGCGCTCGACTGGATCCGTTTTTTACTTTCAGACGACCTTTCGGCAGAATGGCAACATGAAAAACGCCGATGGACATGGTGCAAAAAACCATGAAAACCCTAGACTACTGCCGCCGTTTCTTTGCCACCCTGTTCGGCTTCATCCTCTTCGGCGTTGCGGGCGTATTGTTCAAAATCGCACTTTTGCCCTACACGCTCAAGTCCACCAAAGGCGACATACCGCGCCAGCTTGCCGCCCGCCGCATGATAGGCCGCGTGTGGCGGTTTTTCGTCGGCTATCTGCAATGGTCGGGCGTATTGAGCGTCCGTTTCAACGGTTTGGAAAAACTCGGCCGGCCGGGGCAGCTCGTCCTCGCCAACCATCCCTCGCTGCTGGATGTCGTCTTAATGGTCAGCCACTTCCCCGACCCGAACGTGCTGGTCAAAAAAGACCTGTTGAACAACCCCAGCATGAAGAGCCAGATTATCGCTTCCGGCTACATCCCCAACGACGAAAGCATGGAAATGTTGGAAGAAATCGACGCCGTGTTCAAAAGCGGGCAAAGTATGCTGATTTTCCCCGAAGGCACGCGCACAGGCTGGGACGGACAGGTTAAAATGCACCGTGGCGCGGTATCGCTCGGTTTGCGCAGCGCATCGGTCATCACCCCTGTGTGCATCAAAATGACGCCGCCCAATTTCAAAAAAGGCCAGCCTTGGTACAAAATACCGCCGCACAAAATCCATTATGAAATCACCGTCGGCGACGACATCCTGCCCGAAGAATGGCTGGCGGAAAAACCCCTACCCATCGCCGCAAGGCGTTTAAACGAATACCTTCAAGACTATTTCACAAGGAAAACCACATGAATAACTTAGAAAACCAAATCAAAGAATTGATCATCGACAGCTTGGGGCTGGAAGACATCACCGCCGCCGACATTGGCAGCGAAGACCCGCTCTTCGGCGACGAAGGCTTGGGGCTGGATTCCGTCGACGCGCTGGAACTCGGTTTGGCAGTGCAAAAAACCTTCGGCTTCCAGCTCGACGGCGAAAACGACAACCTGCGCGAAAACTTCGCCAACGTCAAAACACTGGCAGAATTCGTCAAAAGCCGTCAGGCATAAAGGAGAAGCGATATGACCGAACAAGAAGTACGCACCCTTCTGACCGATGCACTGGTCAACCTGTTTGAAATCGAACCCGAGCGCATCAAACCCGAGACCAACCTCTACGAAGATTTGGAAATCGACAGCATCGACGCCATCGACCTTATCGATCACATCAAACGCGAAACCGGCCGCAAACTGCAAGCCGAAGACTTCCGCAACGTGCGCACCGTGGATGACGTGGTTCAGGCGGTTTTGAAAGTACAGGCGCAAGATTCCTGATTCTGATTTAAACCGGCATATTTTCAGACGGCCTTGACAATCGGCAAGGTCGTCTGAGCATCAATAAACAACATCAACCTTTCTCACTTATCCATAATATATAGTGGATTAAATTTAAATCAGGACCAGGCGACGAAGCCGCAGACAGTACAAATAGTACGGCAAGGCGAGGCAACGCCGTACTGGTTTAAATTTAATCCACTATACAACTAACACCATGAAAAAACTCATTACCCTACTGCTCTTACTCCCCGCCTTGTCTGCGCACGCTGAAATTTCCCTCATCAAAAAAATGACACATGCCGAATGTATGCAAGTCATTCGTGATTCATTGGATATGTATAACGATATGGAATTTTGTGAAAAAAACACGAACGAGGAAACTCAACGTAACGGGATGCTGGCATGGCTTATGGTTGGAACGGTCAACAGCAAGTCAGAAATGTCCCCTATCTGCCCAACGGTCAAAAAAATGACCGAACAAGAGCAAACTCAATTCTTTTCCCGCTATCCGAAATCTCATGAACCCAAAGAAGTGGCAAAATTCTGCACCCCGAAAAACCGTAAACGCATCGCCAAGCTTTATCCAACATATTTTAAACTGTTCAAAGAATATGACGACTTTAAAAAAAGCAAAGATGAGGAAGAAAACGAATAATCCAAGACACCATCGACCTTATTGACCACATCAAACGCGAAACCGGCCGCAAACTGCAACTGGCAAACCTGCTCAAAGAACAATGATATTAATTGACTTCTCTCTGTTACGAAACAAAATATTTAATATCAAATCAATAATTTTCAACTGGAGAGTTATAAATATGGAATCATCTTTATCATCGATCTTTATTGTTCTTGCATTGTTATCTACCGGTTTCCTATCTGGTAAATTTCTTGCACCACCCCTTCGACAAGTCCTACTCAAACCCTTGTCCTTTATTGTCCTGCTGCTGCTCTTTTTCATGGGCTATGAGTTCGGCGGCGTCTTTACCGACCCGAATCTGGGAGCGGACATCGTCAAATATGCCCTGCTGCTCGCACTGATTATCAGCGCGTTTACCTTGATTTCGCTTTATCGCAAACCCGAAGCCTCGACTGCTCCCACTCCATCGGGCAGCTTTATCAAACCCTTTTACGGCTGTTTCAAAGCCTTTGCTTTTTTTGGTTTGGGTGTCGCGGCATTTGCCTTTTTCGGGCGACAGGTCGGCAATCTGCCCATCGACAGCACCCATATCCTCTATCTGCTGATTTTCATGGTTGGCATGGACTTGGTTCATTTCCAGCTTGGCGGATTCGGACGTAGGATTTTCCTGCTGCCGCTTCTGACCGTTGCTGCAACCGCCGCCGCGTGTTTCGTTTTTTCGCTATGTTCTCCCTATTCGTTTGCCCAAAGCCTGGTATTGTCTGGCGGTTTCGGCTGGTTCTCCCTTTCGGGTCCTATGGTTGGAAAAGCGGTATCGCCCGAAATGGGTGCGGCAGCGTTTATGACCGATTTTTTCCGCGAAATGATCAGCATCGTCTTCCTGTATTTCTACGGACGAAAGCAGCCTATGGCGGCAATCGGCATTTCTGGCGCAGCGGCAATGGACTCCGCCCTACCCTTTGTCAAAGAAAACTGCCGCGCCGAATACATCAAATACGCCATCGTCAGCGGCTTTATCCTGACCCTTGTCGCACCGTTTTTTCTGTCCGCCACCATTGCCATGTTGAACTGACCCTGCTATTTTTCCAAACAACTTTCAGACGACCTTTCCCCCCCCCAAAAACCCCAAAAGTCGTCTGAAACCGAACACCATTATGAAAACACTGGGAAAACTCCTACTGACCCTCGCCAGCCTTGCCTATCCGCCCCTATGGTATTACGGCAGGGAAAACGGCGCGTTTTTCTGGCTTGCCGCCGCCATGTGCATCCTGTGGCTGATCCGCGCCGCCATGCCGCAAACCACAGCCCAACGCATTACGGCGATTATTCTTGCCGCCTTTTTCGCCGCGATACTGATTTTCAGACGACCCGATTCGATGTATTGGTATCCCGTCGCCGTCAACGCGCTGATGCTTGCCGTTTTCGGCGGCAGCCTGTTTGCCAAACAAACCGTCATCGAACGCCTCGCCCGACTGCAACACCCCGACCTGCCGCCCGAAGGTGTGCGCCACACCCGCCGCGTCACGCAAATCTGGTGCGGCTTCTTCATCCTCAACGGCGCAACCGCCGCTATTTTGGCAGGCTTGCAATATTAC
This sequence comes from Neisseria sp. HMSC70E02, assembly GCF_001838645.1. Taxonomy (NCBI): domain Bacteria; kingdom Pseudomonadati; phylum Pseudomonadota; class Betaproteobacteria; order Neisseriales; family Neisseriaceae; genus Neisseria; species Neisseria sp. HMSC70E02. The sequence continues at coordinate 170,353 of NZ_KV838080.1, forward strand.
GACTGGTGGGCGGCTTATACCGGCATCGTGTCGTATGTACTAATGGGGCTTTTGTTTGCCGGAGAGTGGGTGTATCGGAAAGCCGTATTGAAGGTGTAAGTCGTCTGAAAACGCATCAATCATTACTCATTTCATGTCAATGGAAAATACTGCTTCAATGTGAAAAACTGGAAGACAAGTTTACTTAAGGAACGAATAAAACCAATTGAAGATTTTTAATCTCGAGAGGAAAAAATGAAAACCATAGACATAATTATTGAATATATTAATGATAAAACTTCGACCTATAAAATTTTAAGAGAATATACTCCACTCTCTTTATCCGAAATAAAATCCAGAATAGCAAACCATGATGCAGTAATAGCAGTAAATGATTTAAAACTAGATGAGTTAAAGAAAGTTAGAGAGATAATTTGTAGTTTAAATAACATAGGGACAGAAGTTGTTATACAGGATGTTACAGGTACTATAACGTTAAAAATATTGGAGAATATTATTTCTAGTTATGAAGGCATAGCAGCAGATACTGAAAAATTAGATGCACTTATGTTTAGTGATGAACAATAAAATATATAAAAATAAAATTGGATAATCGCACTATTATCGTGAACTTATAAAAAACAGTTTCTACAGTTTCTTTGGAATGCAGGGTAGTTCACAATTTTTTATTGGTAATCATGGCTTTTTATCTCAAAAATAATATAGCATTTCCGATGTAATTAATTTCTTATTAATTAGTAAATTATAATTATGCGCCTAACCCAAATCCTATCCCCCGATTTGCCCCAACAAGACCTTATCGCCACCCATCCGAATTGGACGCGTGCTGATTTCAACCGTGCGGTTTTTCATCTTTCAGGTCGTCTGAAAACGGCAAACGTGCAAACTGCCGCGTTGTGGTTTGACGATGCCGCGCTGTTTGCCTGCGCCGTGTTGGCGGTGTGGCATTCGGGCGGGCGGGTGTTGCTGCTGCCGAATCTGGCGCGGGACAATTTGGACTGGGGGCGGACGGCGGATGTGTTTTTGACGGATTCCGAAGATTTGCAAAGTAAGTTGGGCAGCCAAACCGAACAACGCGATGAATCCGGACAACCGTTGGATGTGCAATCCAACCCACCCGTATGGCACTTGCCCGATTTGCCGGCACACACGTCGACTGAAAACCCGACGACCGCCCCTGAAAACCATCTGATTCCCGACCATGCCGAAGCGTGGCTGAAAACGTCGGGTTCCAGCGGCGAGGCGCAGGTGATTGTGAAAACCGCCGCGCAGATGCAGGCGGAAGCCTTGATGTTGGCGGACGCGCTGCCGTTCGGGCGCGGCGGGGAAACGGTTATCGGCAGCGTCATTCCGCAACACCTTTACGGCTTCACTTTCCGCTTCGCGCTTGCGCTGACAATGGGCTGGCCTATGGAGCGGCGGCAGGCGGTTTATCCGGAAAACCTGCTCGCCAGTACGGCGGCGCATGAAAAAGTGGTGTGGATTGCCAGTCCGGCGGTACTCAACCGCTTGGGCAAAAACCGCAACTGGCAGAGCATCGGCCATAAAATCGCGGGCATCGTGTCGGCGGGCGGCGCGCTGCCCGAAGCCACGGCGGATTTGCTGCAACAGGCTGCCGTCCGCCCGTTTGAAGTATACGGCAGCACCGAAACCGGCGTGATTGCGTCGCGTCGGGAAAGCCGCGCATGGAGGCCGTTTGCCGGCGTGGAAATCGGGCAGAACGAAGAAGGCGCATTGTGGGCATCTTCGCCGTGGTCGCCCGAACGCCACCAGACCGCCGATTTAATCGAGCCGCAGCACGACGGTTTCCTGCTGCTCGGCCGCCAAGACCGCATCATCAAATTCGAGGACAAACGCGTGTCGCTGACTCAAATCGAACACGAACTTTTACGGCATCCGTGGATTGCCGACGCCCATTGCGGCCGCCATCCGCAACATCAGCGCATCGCCATATGGGCGGCGTTGAACGCGGACGGTATCGCCGCCCTACGCGACCAAGGCCGAGCCGCCGTTGCCGACGCGCTCAAACGCCACCTTGCCGCCACGCAGGACACCATCGCCCTGCCCCGTTACTGGCGTTTCGCCGACAGCCTTCCGCGCAACGCCCAGGCCAAAATCGCCGCCGCCGATTTTCAGACGGCCTTTACCGTCGCCCAAACATCGCCCGTTTGGTCAAAAACATCATCTGAAGAAGAAACCGCCGCCGAAACCTTCATCGGCCGCGTGCCGCTTGATTTGGTCTATTTCGGCGGCCATTTCGCCACTTTCCCGCTTGTACCCGGCGTAGTCGAGCTGCAATGGGTGCGCGATCTGGCGGCGCGTCATCCGTGGGGCAGGCAGCTCGTCGTCCGTGTGGAAAACCTGAAATACCAGCAGTTCGTCCGTCCGCATGACGAAGTGTCGGTGGAACTGAAATACGATGAAGCCAAAAACAAATTGAGCTTTAAAGTCAGCAACGGCGACAATCCGTGCGCCTCGGGGCGGATTGTGTTCGAGGTCGTCTGAAAATGCTTTTAGGTTCCGCCCTCTCCTGCGGGAAGAGGAAAACCTGCAAATCGGGGATAATCCCGCTCAAACCTAATAACAACCCATAATCAAATGAAAAGATAGAAAATATGCAACTTTTTCCAGCACTAGCACAACGTTATTCCGAAGAACACCAGTCCGCAGGCGAAGCGCAGCGTTTGGCGCAGGAAATCGCCTTTGCGCCGATTGTGTTCCAAGTATCCCGCCTGATGGTGAAATTCGGCATTTTGGATTTGCTGAACAACCATTCAGACGGCCTCACTCAAGCCGAAATCGCCGAGAAAGCGCAAATCAGCGGTTACGCCGCGCAAGTGCTGCTTGAAGCGTCGCTCTCCATCGGCACGGTGCATACCCGCGACAACTGCTATTTCATCAGCAAAGCGGGCTGGTTTTTACTGAAAGACAAAATGGCGCGCGTGAACATGGATTTCACGCAGGAAATCTGTTACCAAGGCATGTTTGACTTGGAAAAAACCCTGCAAACGGGCAAACCCGAAGGACTGAAAGTTTTCGGCGGCTGGCCGACGATTTACGAAGGCCTGTCGTCGCTGCCGAGCGTCGCGCAGGAAAAATGGTTTGCCTTCGACCACTATTATTCCGACAATTCCTTTGCCGAAGCCTTGAAAACCGTGTTCGCCAAACCGGTTAAAAAGCTGCTCGACGTCGGCGGCAACACCGGCCGCTGGGCGGAACAATGCGTCGGCTACAACGCCGAAGTCGAAGTTACCATCATGGATTTGCCGCAACAAATCGCCCTGATGCGCGAAGCGACCAAGGGCAAAACCGGCGCGGAACGCATCCATGCCCACCCCGCCAACCTGCTCGACCCCGAAGTCCCCTTCCCGACAGGCTTCGACGCGATTTGGATGAGCCAGTTTTTAGACTGTTTCAGCGAAGAACAAGTCACCGGCATCCTGCGCCGCGCCGCGGCTTCCATGGGCAGCCGCACCAGCCTCTACATCATGGAACCCTGCTGGGACAGGCAGCAATACGAAACCGCCGCCTACTGCCTGACCATGACCAGCCTGTATTTCACCGCCATGGCCAATGGCAACAGCAAAATCTTCCATTCCGAAGACCTGATACGCTGCGTTGAAAACGCCGGATTGAAAGTGGCGGAAATTTCAGACGGCATCGGACGCGGACACAGCATCTTGCGTTGCGAGAAGGTCGTCTGAAAAACGGTATCCCCATGAAAACCCTAGTGTTAATCCCCCACTACAACCACCCCGCCGCCATCGCCCGCGTCGCACAGACCATGCACGGCTTCGGTTTGGACGTATTGATTGTGGACGACGGTTCGCGCGAAGAATGCAAACCCGTATTGCAGGCATTGGTTTCAGACGGCATCCACGTCCTTTACCGCCCCATCAACGGCGGCAAAGGCGCGGCGGTCAAAACCGGTTTGAAATACGCCGAAGAAAACGGTTACAGCCATGTTTTGCAGGTCGATGCCGACGGTCAGCACCATCTGGACGACACGCCCAAACTCTTGGCGGCGGCGGAACAAAACCCCGAAGCCGTCGTCTGCGGCTGGCCGCAATACGGAGACGACGCGCCCAAAGCGCGGCTGTACGGGCGCAAAATTACTGACTTCTGGAACATGCTGCACACTTGGTCGTGCGACATCAAAGACGGCATGTGCGGCTTCCGCCTGTACCCGCTCGCCCCCGCGCTTTCGGTCGTCCGCGAAGAAACCGTGGGCGACCGCATGGATTTCGACACGGAAATCCTCATCCGCCTATACTGGCGCGGCATCAAGCCGGTTTGGATTAAAACGCCCGTGCAATACGCTGCCGACGGCGTGTCCCATTTCAACGCCTTCGCCGACAACGTGCGCATCAGCAAAATGCACACGCGGCTGTTTTTAGGGATGTTGCGGCGGCGTTTGGGCGCTTTATTCGGAAAGGCCGTCTGAAACCATGACCGACAACACGCAAAACCACTGGGCAGCACAGCCCGAACGCGGCAGCCGCCTGTTTCTCACCCTGACCACGCTGATGGTGCGCTATCTGCCTGCCTTCCTGATGAGGCCGTGCATCTGGTTTGTGGTGCTGTATTTCTACGCCACCGCGCCCAAACCGCGCCGCCATATCCTGCGGTATCAAACCCGTCTTCAGACGGCCTTTCCCGATACCGTTTTGCCGAAACACGGCGTATTCAAACAATTTATCGCGTTCGGCGAGGCAATATGCGATCGATTTGCCGTGTGGCAGCGCAAAATCCGTTATGAAGATTTGGTACTCGAAGATCCGGACGGCGTTTATACGCAAGTGAGCAATTCGGTACGCGGGCAGATTTTCGCCTGCTCCCACTTGGGCAACACCGAAGTCTGCCGCGCGCTGGTGTCGCACCATAAAGGCTTCAGGCTCAATGTGTTGGTACACAGCAAACACGCGCAGGCGTTCAACGAAGCCTTGCAAAAAGCGGGCGCGGAACACATCCGCCTGATTCAGGTTACAGATTTGGATCCCACCCTGATGATGGAACTGAACCGCCGCATCGAAGACGGCGAATGGATAGCCATTGCCGCCGACCGCGTCCCCGTGCGCGGCGAGAAAACCGCCGACATCCATTTCCTAGACCATACCGCCCCCATGCCGCAAGGCGTATGGCTCTTGGCTGCGCTCTTGAAAACGCAGGTGAACACGCTGTTTTGCGTCAAGCAAAACGGCCGCTACCATTTGAAACTGCGCCGCTTCACTGACACTTCCGACTGGAAACGCGGCAACCGCGAAGCCGCCGTTACCGCCGCCATGCAGGGCTTCGCCGATATTTTGGCGCAAGAATGCGCGCAAAATCCGCTGCAATGGTTTAACTTTTATGATTTTTGGAACGAGGAAAAAGAAAAGGTCGTCTGAATCCTGAACTGCCCCTAAATCTCGGGCATTCAATAAGGGCCTATTCGGCTGCTCTGTTCAAATTCAGACGACCTTTGTGTTTGAACAGGCGGTTTACGCTTTGCCCGTGCTGCCGAAGCCGCCTTCGCCGCGTTCGCTGGCGGCAAATTCGTCCACGACTTTGAACGAGGCTTGGATGACGGGAACGATGACCATTTGCGCGATGCGTTCCATCGGCTCGATGGTAAACGCTTCTTTGCCCCTGTTCCACACGGAGACTTTGAGTTCGCCCTGATAGTCCGAATCGATCAGTCCGACCAAGTTGCCCAAGACGATGCCGTGTTTGTGTCCCAGACCGGAACGCGGCAGCAAAACGGCGGCGTAGTCGGGATTGGCAAGGTGCACCGCCAGACCGGTCGGAACGAGATAGGTGTCGCCCGGTTGCAGGATAACGACTTCGTCCAAACAGGCGCGCAGGTCCAGTCCGGCGGAACCCGGCGTGGCGTAGGCGGGCAGTTTGTCCGCCATTTTCGGATTGAGGATTTTCAGTTCGACTTCGGTTTGCATGATTTTTTCCGTTTCATTTGATTTGACGCGGATTATACACATATTCTTCCCTCCCTATCGTTGGAGTCGTCTGAAAAAACGGGGTATGATTCATTCAAACAAACTTGAGTATCGGAGGACATCATGGATTTGCACAATATCCGCGCAGATTACAGCAAGCGCGAACTGTCGGAATCGGAATGCCATGCCGACCCGATTGTCCAGTTCGAGCAATGGCTGAACGAGGCGATTCATTCGCAAGTCAACGAGCCGACCGCCGTCAACGTGGCTTCCGTGGGCGAAGACGGCAGGCCGAACAGCCGCGTGGTGCTGCTGAAAGAAGTCAATCCGCAGGGATTTGTGTTCTTCAGCAATTACTTAAGCCGCAAAGGGCGCTCGTTTGACGCGCATCCGTTTGCCGCCATGACGTTTTTCTGGCCGGAACTGGAGCGGCAGGTGCGCGTTGAAGGACGCATCGAAAAACTGGATGCCGCCGCTTCGGACGAATATTTCGACAGCCGCCCCTACACCAGCCGCATCGGCGCATGGGCAAGCGCGCAAAGCGAAGTGTTGTCGAGCAAAGCGATGTTGGTTGCCAAAGCCGCTGCCGTAGGCGCGAAACACCCGCTGCACGTCCCGCGCCCGCCGCATTGGGGCGGCTATCTCGTCATCCCAGACCGCATCGAATTCTGGCAGGGCCGCCCCAGCCGCCTGCACGACCGCATCCAATACCGCTTGGTTGACGGCAACTGGATACGCGAGCGGCTGTCGCCTTAAACTTTCCACAGCTTCAAGCCGATAGGGTAAAATCCCGACTCCAGCAAAAGGTCGTCTGAAATATAAAAACGTTTTAACAAAACTCGTTTCATTCGTTTCAGACGGCCTTTTATCCGTAACTTATCCTGCCGCCACCGCCGCAGAAGAACCGTTCCGATCATCAGGAAACGCGTTAGGAGAACCCCATGTCCAAGCAACCCACCAGCAAACGCCAATGGCGCGACGGCGCAGCCCCGTCTGCCAAGAAAACCGCCAAACCTTTCAAAAGCAAAGCCCGTCCCAAAGACGAAACGCGCAAAACCGCTTCCAAACCTTACGGACAAAAAGTTTCAGACGACCTCAAGCCGCAAAACGCCCCCAAACAGCGTGCCGCCAAAGCCAGAAAACTCGTCGTCCGCAATCCCAACCAAAAAATCATGGAACGTGCGCGCGATTTGAAAGAGCGCCGCAGCGACTTGTCGCGCATGGAGCCCGAACGCCTGCAAAAAGTGCTTGCCGCGTCCGGCGTCGGCTCGCGCCGCGAAATGGAAGAGTGGATCAACAACGGCTGGGTAACGGTCAACGGCAAAACCGCGCAGTTGGGCGACAAAGTCACCCCCGACGACCACGTTACCGTCAAAGGCAGCATCATCAAGCTCAAATGGGCCGACCGCCTGCCGCGCATCATCCTGTATTACAAACAAGAAGGCGAAATCGTTTCCCGCGATGACCCGCAAGGCCGCGTCAGCATCTTCGACCGCCTGCCGCAGGCCGCCAGCAGCCGCTGGGTCGCCATCGGGCGCTTGGACATCAACACCAGCGGCCTGCTCATCCTGACCACCTCTGGCGAACTCGTCCAACGTTTCGCCCACCCCAGCTTCGAAGTCGAACGCGAATACGCCGTGCGCGTACTGGGCGGGCTGACCACCGAACAAATGCGCAGCCTCACCGAAGAAGGCGTGATGCTCGAAGACGGCTTGGCAAAAGTCGAACGCATCTACGAACAAGGCGGCGAAGGCGCAAACAAATGGTACAACGTCGTGATTAAAGAAGGCCGCAACCGCGAAGTGCGCCGCATATTCGAAAGCCAAGGACTCACCGTCAGCCGCCTCGTGCGCGTCGGCTTCGGCCCCATCGGCCTGCCCAACCGCCTCAAACGCGGACAGTTCTACGAACTCAATCCCGCCGAAGTCGCCAACATCATCAAATGGGCGGACATGCTGCTGCCGGGCGAACGCCGCCGGAAGAAAAGTTAATGTAAGATAAATCGGGGTTGAGGCCTTTACAAAATCGTCTCAGCCCGACAAAATCTTGCCCAAGTCATAAACATAGTGGGTTAAGTTTAGACCAGTACCGCATTGCTCCGCCTTGTCCTGATTTAAACTTAACCCACTATTCACACATTATAGTGGATTAAATTTAAATCAGGACAAGGCGCCGAAGCCGCAGACAGTACAGATAGTACGGCAAGGCGAGGTAACGCCGTACTGGTTTAAAGTTAATCCACTATAAAATCCAAATAAAAAGTGACCCTGCGCTATCGTTGAATCTGCCAATACACTGCTATCAATACTTTTAACAATCAGCATGTGATATTTCTATGGAGCTTGAATCATGCCCCGTTTTTTTCTAAAAACCGTTTCCATACTCACGTTAGCAGCTTTGGCCGCGTGTTCCGGTCCACTCGAACACTCAAGTTCTTCACCTGAAGGTCTTCAGAGTCCACCCAACGCAGCACTGTCTACTGCCGCCGTTGCTGAAGAAAATCTGCCTCTTGCAGAAAACACCGAACGCTACCAAGACCAACCCGACCAACCGGTCAAATCCGTTGCTCAAGAGCCTGTTTCCACATTCAGCATCGATGTCGATACCGGAAGCTACGCCAACGTCCGCCGATTCCTGACCAATGGCGAACAGCCGCCCAAAGACGCTGTACGGATTGAGGAAATCGTCAATTATTTCCCCTACAACTATCCACTGCCTACTGACAACCGTCCATTTGCCGTTCACACTGAAACCATTGATTCTCCATGGCAACCGGAAGCCAAACTCATCAAAATCGGCATACAGGCTCAAGACACCGCGAAAAAAGACCTGCCGCCTGCCAACCTCGTTTTCCTTGTGGACGTATCCGGCAGTATGAATGAGGAAAACAAACTGCCGCTGGTTCAAAAAACCCTTCGCATCCTGACCCAACAATTACGTCCGCAAGACAAAGTGACCCTGATTACCTATGCGTCAGGCGAAGATCTAGTGCTTCCGCCCACCTCAGGTGCAGATAAAGAAACCATCCTGAACGCCATCGACAAACTGCGTGCAGGCGGCGCGACAGACGGCGAATCCGCACTGCAAATGGCTTATGAGCAAGCGCAAAAAGCCTTCGTACCCAACGGCATCAACCGCATCCTACTGGCGACTGATGGCGACTTTAACGTTGGCGTATCCGACACCGAAACCCTCAAATCCATGGTTGCCGAAAAACGCAAAAGCGGCGTTTCACTCAGCACCCTGGGCTTCGGCATGGGCAACTACAACGAAGACATGATGGAACAAATCGCCGATGTGGGCGACGGCAATTACAGCTACATCGACAACGAAAAAGAAGCGAAAAAAGTCCTGCAACAGCAGCTGACCTCCACACTCGCCACCGTAGCGCAGGATGTCAAAATCCAAGTCGAATTCAACCCCGCCACCGTCAAAGAATACCGCTTGGTCGGCTATACCAACCGCACCCTGCGTAATGAAGACTTCAACAACGACAAAGTAGATGCGGGCGACATCGGCGCAGGCCACAGCGTGACCGCCATCTATGAAATCATCCCGCAGGGCAAACAAGGCTGGTTAGAAGAATCACGCTATCAAAAAGCCCCTACCGCCAAAGGCAGCAAAAACGAATACGCCTTTGTCAAATTGCGCTACAAACTGCCCGGACAAAAAGACAGCCAACTGATGCAACAAGCCGTCCCCGTTGATAGCAAACCGCTTGACCAAGCCGACAAAGACACCCTGCTCGCCCTTGCCGCCGCTTCCTATGCCCAAGCCTTGCGCGGCGGAGAATACAACGGCAAACTCAGTTGGAGAGACATCGAAAACATGACACAAAAAGTCCAAGGCGATGACCCGTTCGGTCTAAAATCCGAATTTCTCCAACTGGTACGTACCGCCGCCGGACACGGAGGAACATCAGGTCCTTTAGTTAAAGAGTAAAATCTCAAAAGGTCGTCTGAAAACTTTTCAGACGACCTT
>NZ_KV838080.1:180366-181910 GCF_001838645.1 Neisseria sp. HMSC70E02
AAAGGTCGTCTGAAAACTTTTCAGACGACCTTTTATACACCCTGTCTCAACCACCATCAGGAGCCGCTTCATGTTCACACTCAAAACCGACAACGACCGCCTGCTGCTCGCCTCAGCCGATTTGTGTGCGGAAATTTATCTTTACGGCGGGCTGCTCAACCGCTACGAAATCCGCCGTCCCGACGGCACATGGTTCAACATCGTCAAAGCCTACGACACCCCGCAACATGCCCGCGAGAGCCTGACCGAATGGTTCCGCAGCGGCAAGCTCAGCCCGTACGCCTGCCGCCTGCGCCACGGCAAATACAGCTTTGACGGCAAAGCGTATCAGTGCGGCAAATTCAAACTTGCCGAACACGCGGCACACGGTTTGATGTATGATCGCGAGTTCGCCCTCGTCAACAGCCACGCCGACAGCCAATCCGCCGAAGTCGAAATCCGCGCAGATTACGCACAAGACGACAGCGGCTATCCCTTCCCCTTCAGCCTGACCGTCCGCTACCGCCTCAGCGCAGACGGTTTAAGCATCCGCTCCACCGTCCGCAACCAAGGCGCAACCGCCATGCCGCTCGCAGACGGCTGGCACCCCTATTTCACACTGGGCGGCAAAACCGACGATTGGTCACTGGAAATCGACAGCAGCAAACGCTTGGGCTTCGATGCCGATTTAGTTCCCGACGGCAGCATGATCAACGACACCCGTTTTCAGACGACCTCAAGCCTGGCAGGCATCGAATTGGACAACAGCTTTGTCTTGGCACGCAGCAAACCCGCCGCCTGTACGCTTTCAGGCAACGGACTGACCCTGAGCATTTACCCCGACGCATCCTATCCCTACCTGCAAATCTTCACCCCATCGACCCGCGACACCATCGCCATCGAAAACCTCAGCGGCGCACCCGACTGTTTTAACAACGGCTTAGGGTTAATCAAGCTGGACGCGGGAGAAGAAGCCGCATTTGAAACGCGCTACCATATCGCAGCCAACCGTCCGTAAGCAGCCCGAATCTTTACCGGCAAAGCAAAGGTCGTCTAAAAACGCCCAATCAGGTTTTCAGACGACCTTTTATAGTGGATTAACTTTAAACCAGTACGGCGTTACCTCTCCTTAGCTCAAAGAGAACGATTCTCTAAGGTGCTGAAGCACCAAGTGAATCGGTTCCGTACTATCTGTACTGTCTACGGCTTCGTCGCCTTGTCCTGATTTATGTTAATTCCACTATAATCAACTGATGCACTGGTTTCTTGCTTCCGCATATATAGCAAGCAACTCAAATCCACCCTCTACTTTTACGACACAACAGGTCGTCTGAAAAATCAAAAACAGCCAGTTACGGCTGTAAAAAAGGGCTTTCGCCCCTTCCTTTTACCACAAGCTTTCCGTGCGGATTTGCCTCCAACCTTGCCCGGCTTCTTCCACCACAAACGGTACACCGCTGACACCAAACTGTTGCGCAAGATTGGCGCCGTCAGCAATGCGCTGTTTGGCAAGCTGTTCGGTTGCACGATCTTTTATAGTAAATTAAAAACAAAATAGTACAATA
>NZ_KV838081.1:0-295 GCF_001838645.1 Neisseria sp. HMSC70E02
TATTGTCTGTATCTGCCCCGTTTTACCCTCTCCCCAACCCTCCCCCACAGGGGAGGGAGCCAAGTTGCAGGCACGCCGACGGAATTTCGCTTCGCATCAACTGCCTTATTTCGAACGCACGTCAAACTTAAATTTGCAAGGCCGTCTGAAAAGCAGATTGCTTGCCGGATACGGATGTCCGACAATTTGATTAGACCTAACGTGAGTTTGAGATAACGCATTGATTTTTATGTAGAGCGATTTATTTGAACGGCAATCCATTCCCTCTCCCGTGGGAGAGGGTTAGGGAGAGGGC
>NZ_KV838082.1:0-18919 GCF_001838645.1 Neisseria sp. HMSC70E02
AGGGGATGTGTCCAACTTTTGGGGTGCAGTTCAACCTTTCAGACGACCTTTTTATGATCAAACCATCAGTTACTCAACACATCCACGCCTTTGGGCGGGGTGAACTTGAATGCGCCGCGTGAGAGGTTGGGCTTGGTGTTCAAGCCGCCGAAGCTGATGGAGGTTTGGTTGCCGAAGCTGTCTTTCAACTGCATGGCGGCGAGGTTGTCGCCTTTGAAGCCGATGCGGATGTATTGGTAGCCGGCGTTGTTTTTCTTAGGCGTTGCCAAGACGTAGTCGATGCCGTTGGACGAGCCGTCTTCTTTGAGGGAGTAGCTGCTGTCGAGGGCGTTTTTGTTGGAGAGGATGGCGGCGGGGCTGTCGCCGATGGTTTGGTCTTGGGCGGACTTGGTCACTTGTGCCAAATCAACGTCATAGAGCCAAATGGTTTGACCGTCGCCTACGATGGTTTGTTTGTAGGGTTTGGTGTATTCCCATTTGAATAGGCCCGGACGCAGGATTTTGAAAGTGCCGTGTGCGGTTTGGGTTTTCTTTTTGCCTTGGACGGTTTGGGTGAAGCTGCCGCTGATACCGTCGGCGTCGTTGTTGAATTTCTTGAGTGCATCCACTGCGCCTGCCTGTGCGAAACCGATGGTCGCGGTCAAGGCGGAAGCGGCGAGGAATTTGAACAGGTTGTGTTGTTTCATCATTATTTTTCCTTGTTGGAAGGGGTGTGGCGCCCAGTATCGATGTTACAAAATAACAATGCAAGCCGCCTATGGGCGGTTTACATTTTGCAAACAGTGTTTCCCGAGGGCTAATTTTTTGAAGCTGCGGGATTTTTTCCTGCGGAAAAGACAATCGGGTTTCACAATTCTTTAATGTATGCCGACTGCGCAAACTGTGGTATTTAATGGTTTTTGACGCACAACGCCAAATTGTAAAGATTATATTCCTTATATTGTTTTTTTTAAACGCTATAATGTTTGTTTTCCGAAAAACGGCAGACTTGGAATGAAACCTGATATCTATGCTTTGCTGGAACTTGCCCTGCTTTCAGACGACCCCAATGAAAAAGGACGGCTGACGGACGAGGCGTTTGCCGCCGTTCAAAACATGGACGGTGCTGAAGCAAACACCGCGCCGCTGGACTTCCGCCACGCGGGACGGCCGCCGAAGCCTGTTTTGGTTGCGCCGTCGCAACTGACGCCGCGCAAGATGAACACGGCCGAAGGCTATGCGGCGATGCTGCACGCGATTGCGCATATCGAGTTCAACGCCATCAATCTGGCTTTGGACGCGGCATACCGTTTCCGTACGCTGCCGTTTCAGTTTGTGCGCGACTGGATGCGGGTGGCGAAGGAAGAGGTGTACCACTTCCGCCTGATGCGCGAAAGGCTGCGCGCTTTCGGCTTTGATTACGGCGATTTCGAGGCGCACAACCATTTGTGGGACATGGCGTATAAAACCGCCTACGACCCGCTGTTGCGTATGGCGTTGGTGCCGCGCGTATTGGAAGCGCGCGGGCTGGACGTTACGCCGGGGATACGCGCGAAGGTGGAACAGCGCGGCGATTCGGAAACCTGCGGCGTGTTGGACATCATTTACCGCGACGAAGTGGGCCATGTCGCCATCGGCAACCATTGGTATCAACACCTCTGCCGCGAACGCGGTTTGGAACCTGTCGCCCTGTTCCGCAGCCTGATTGCCCGTTACGATATGTTTATCTTCCGCGGCTATGTGAACATCGAAGCGCGCGAAAAAGCAGGCTTCAGCCGCTTCGAATTGGATATGTTGGAAGATTTCGAGCAGGGTTTGAAACAAGGCAAAAAGGTCGTCTGAAAACCCTGAATCCGGATTTTCAGACGACCTCTGTTGAGGAACGTTATGTCTCACCATCACGAACACCATCATCACGCACACGCCCACACGCATACCGCCAACAAAAAAGTATTGCGCGTGTCGTTCATCATCATCGCCGCCTTTATGCTGCTGGAGGCGGTCGGCGGCTGGCTGACCCACTCGCTCGCGCTGCTTTCCGACGCGGGGCATATGTTCAGCGACGCATTTTCCTTGGGTGTGGCGTTGTGGGCGTTCAAACTCGGCGAAAAAGAAACCACGCTGCAAAAGACCTTCGGCTACAAACGTTTTGAAATCCTCACCGCCATGTTCAACGGCTTGTCGCTGGTGGTCATCGCCGTGCTGATTTTCTACGAAGCCGTCAAACGCCTGCTTTATCCGCCCGAAATCGCCACGCTGGGGATGCTCGTCATCAGCGTTATCGGGCTGCTGGTCAACATCGGCGTGGCGGTTTACATGCTGAAAAACAGCGACACCGAAGCCAACGTCAACATGCGCGGCGCGTATCTGCACGTTTTAAGCGATCTTCTCGGCTCAATCGGCGCGATTACCGCCGCCGTGCTCATGATGGCGTTCGGCTGGAAATGGGCGGATCCGCTCGCCAGCGTGTTTGTTGCCGCGCTGGTTGGACGCAGCGGCTGGGGGCTGCTCAAACAAACGCTGCACATCCTCATGGAAGGCGCGCCCGAAAACATCCACACCGACGACCTGCTCGCCGTTATCCGCAACACCGACGGCGTCAAATCCGTCCACGACTTACACGTCTGGACGATTACCAGCAATATCAACGTCCTATCCTGCCACATCGTCGTGGACGGCAGCATGACCGTTGCCGAATCCGAACAAATCGCCTACCGCATCGAACACGAGTTGTCCCACAAAAACATCGGACACTGCACCATCCAAATCGAAAGCGAACACCATCCGCATCCCGACAGCGTCTTGTGTGCCAACGAAACCGACGGCGCGCACCATCACCACCACTAAACCCAAAGGTCGTCTGAAACCCTTCTCAGACGACCTCATCGAAAAACCAAAGGAAAACACATGATACAAGCCGTATTGTTCGACCTCGACGGCACGCTCGCCGACACCGCCCTAGACCTCGGCGGCGCACTCAACACCGTATTGCGCCGCCACAACCTGCCCGAAAAAAGCATCGAGGAAATCCGCCCGTATGCCAGCCACGGCGTAGCCGGCCTGTTGAAAATCGGCGTCGGCATAACTGCCGAACATCCTGATTTCGCAGCATGGCGGCAAGAATGCCTTGAAGCATACAGCCTTTGCTATGCCGACAAAACCACACTGTTCGACGGCGTGAACGAAATGATTGCCGAACTCGACAGACGCGGCATCAAATGGGGCATCATCACCAACAAACCCATGCGCTTCACCGACAAACTTGTCCCCAAACTCGGCTTCGTCATCCCGCCCGCCATCGTCGTCAGCGGCGACACCTGCGGCGAATCCAAACCCAGCGTCAAACCCATGCTGTATGCGTGCGAACAAATCCACGCCGATCCGCAACACACGGTTTACGTCGGCGACGCCGAACGCGACATGCAGGCCGGACGCAACGCGGGTATGAAAACCGTACTTGCCGACTGGGGCTATATCGCCGCCGAAGACCAAACCGAAACATGGCCGTTCGACCACCGCATCGCAGCGCCTTCGGCATTGCTGAAGATTCTGTAAAACGAAAGGTCGTCTGAAAACTTTCAGACGACCTTCTTCAAATCTGCTTCTTTATTTCTTCTTCAAATAAACACCGCTTTCGATATGGTGCGTAAACGGGAACTGGTCAAACAACGCGGCGCGTTCGACAGTATGGGTTTGGCAGAGAGTGTCGAGGTTCGCGCGCAGGGTTTCGGGATTGCAGGAAATATAGATAATGTTGTCAAACTGGGAAACCAGCTTCAGCGTTTCATCATCGACGCCGGCTCGGGGCGGATCGACAAAAATCGTGGAAAAATCATACTCTTTCAACGAGATACCCTGTTCTTGCAGGCGACGGAATTCGCGGCTTTGCGTGTAGGCTTCGGTAAATTCTTCAGCGGAGAGGCGGGCGATTTTGATGTTGTCCCGTTGATTCGCTTCGATGTTCCATTGCGCGGCGTAAACGGAAGTTTTGGACACTTCGGTCGCTAACACCTGACGGAAATGCTGCGAGAGAGGCAGGGTAAAATTGCCGTTCCCGCAATAAAGTTCGAGCAAATCGCCGCCGAGGTTTTGCGCGACATCACACGCCCAGCCGAGCATTTTTTCGCACACGCGGGCGTTGGGCTGGGTAAAGCTGCCTTCGACTTGGCGGTAGCGGAAGTTTTTACCGTTTACGTTCAGCTCTTCGGTGATATAGTCTTGAGTCAAAACGATTTTCTGCCCCCTACTCCGACCGATGATATGGATGCCCAATTCACGCGCCAAGGTTTCGGCAGCACTCTGCCACGCTTCGCCCAGTTTTTTGTGGTAAATCATGGTAACGAGCATCTCGCCGCTCAGTGCAGACAAAAATTCTACGGCGTACCAGCGGTTTTTGAGTTCGGGATTTTGCGCGGCGGCTTCGATGAGCTTGGGCATCAAGGTGTTGATGGATTCGGAGGCGGCGGGAAATTGGTCGCAACGTATCAGGCTTGCGCCGCTTGCTTTCTGCCCGCGCTCGAACATGGCGTAAAACATTTCGCCACCTTCGTGCCAGATGCGGAATTCGGCGCGCATCCGATAATGCTGTTCGGGAGATTCGAAGACTTCGATTTCAGGGAAATCGAGACCTTGGAAAAGCTGTTGCAAGTATTGGATTTTTTGGTCGAGCTGTTGCGTATAAGCGGTCATGTCAGATTAATCTAATAAAAACAATCAGCGCATTATAATATAGTTCAAAGAGCAGATTACGGCACTGCGCCAAAAACAGCAAACCCACCGCCCCAATACCCCATAAATGCCTTCTCAAGCAGTTTCAAAAAGTTTTGGAAGCCACTCGGGCAGCCGTTATAGTGGATTAAATTTAAATCAGGACAAGGCGCCGAAGCCGCAGAGCAGTACAGATAGTACGGAACCGATTCACTTGGTGCTTCAGCACCTTAGAGAATCGTTTTCTTTGAGCTAAGGCGAGGTAACGCCGTACTGGTTTAAATTTAATCCACTATATTTTTTTCTGATCTACAAGCAAAAAAGCATACCTAAATTTCAGCAAAACTTCCGGCCCGGCATTCCATCGATTTACCCATTCAATCTATATTGATTAAGTAAAAATAACATTATAGAATATTCACTCTTTTTAACATTTCATCTTGGGTACCCATCATGTCCGCCAAACGCTTCCTCATTGCCGCCTTCTTGTCCGCTTCCGCATTCGCCGGTGCCGATGTTCACATTGATGAAAGCATCCCCTATCGCGATAAAGAAGAGATTGATAACCGCATCGTATCCAAGTGTTTAGAAGTCGGCAGCATCATGTCCGAATCCTTGCGGGAAAGCGCGGCAAAAAGCGGGGTAACCGTCGTGCGCGATGGTCTGAAACAAGACACTTACGCAGACATCGCCATCACTTCCGCCATGAGCGCAGGCAATGCCTTTGTGGGACACGCCAAGGGAATGGCTGTTTCTGTGACTTTGTATATTGACGGCAAACAAGTCAAAAAAACCACATTCTCCCGCAATTCTATGGGCGGCATGTTTGGCGGTTTTAAAGGTTCTTGTTCCGTCCTGAACCGGACTGCCAAAGTTTTGGGTACGGATTTGGCCAAATGGATTATCCAAGAACAGAAAAACGCTCAGGCTAAATAAAGCGTTTAATCAAAAGATTGGTTTGCAAGCTCCGCTTCTGCCGTCAAAACCAGTGATAGCGGGGTATCGGTCACACACTGTACCAATCTTCCCATGACGAGTCAGTGCGAATACAAACGCGCCCCTAAATATAGACAAAAAGGTCGTCTGAAAACATCCGCACCCATGCGAAACGTTTTCAGACGACCTTTTGCTTATCTTAACCAGGATAGAACCTTATTTCTTTTAACGCCCGAAGCCGATATAAGTTTCTCCGCTGCCTTGGTTGCGGCTGCGCCAAGTGTCTTTGACACCGGTTTTCGAACCCAAGGGCGTATCTTGTTCGACCTGCCACAATACATCATTGCTGCCGCCGATAGGATGCGAACCGCGCATACCGACATAGCTGCCCATGTCGCTTACGCCGTTATTGGAAATTCTGTGGCTGCCGTATTGGGTGCTGGAAGCTTCCACTCCGGCTTTCAAATCGCCGTAAAAATGAACTTCCGCCGCAGCCAACGCAGGCAGTGCGAGTAAAGACAAAATCAGAATTTTCTTCATTATGAAATGCTCCTTATATGACATCCCTTCTGCACAAGCAGGCGGGAAGGGTTAGTGCAAGGCGAATTCTACCGTCCTAAGCGTTTGGGTTTGAATTAAGAAAGAAAATTCATGCAAAGGGTCGTCTGAAAAATGTGAAATCAGATTCAAACTTCCCATGCCGACCGTATACGTTTTTAACGGCAGATGCGCTTCAAACCGAAGCCGCACCTCGCCATCCGGGGCTTTACCATCCTGCGCAAAATGAAAACGCGCCCATCAAAACCGCAGCCATTACAGACACACCGGCTTTCGCTATAATGGAATACACCCTCCACTTGGCGCGAAAGGAATATTTATGAATCCCGAAAACACCCTGTGTCTGATTATCGACATCCAAGAACGCCTCCTCCCCGCCCTGCACGACAAAGACGATATGCTGCACCACAGCCGTATCCTGATACAGGGGCTTCACGCCTTAGGCGTCCCGTTTGCCGTGACCGAGCAATATCCGAAAGGCTTAGGCAAAACGGTTCCCGCCGTCTCGCTGCTGCTGCCCGAAACCACGCCTTTTATCGAAAAAACCCGTTTCTCCGCCTTCTCCCCCGAAACGCACGCGATTCTGACGCAGGCAGCCGTTCAAAACATCATCTTAATCGGTGCAGAAACCCATATTTGTATGTTGCAAACCGTATTGGATTTGCGCTTGGAAGGTTTCAATGTTTACGTCCCCTTTGAATGCACGACATCCCGTTCCCCCGCAAACAAAGAAAACGGTCTGGCGCAAATGCGCGAAGCCCGCGCCACCGTTTCCAATGTGGAAAGCATTTTGTTCCAATTGTTGGGCGACGCGCGCCACCCCACCTTCAAAACCGTTTCCAAACTGATTCAATAGCCTGTTAAGGTCGTCTGAATGCAATACACCATCACCGAAGCCGCCAAAACCGACTTGCCCGACATTGTCGAGATTTACAACAGCACCATAGCCGCCCGCCAATCCACTGCCGACCTGACGCCTGTCAGCATTGCCGAACGCGAACCATGGTTCGACGCGCACGGCGGCAAGCGGCCTCTGTATGTATTGAAAAATCACGAAGGTACGGTTTTGGCGTGGTGCAGCCTCAGCGACTACTACCCGCGTCATGCCTATCACATCAGCGCAGAAATCAGCCTCTATGTCCGCCATGACGCGCGCGGTATCGGCGTAGGCAAAATCCTGCTGCAAAATGTGCTCGAACGCGCACCGTCCTTGGGCATTAAAAACATATTGGCAGTCATCTTCGGACACAACTACCCCAGCCTGCACCTGTTTCACCAGTTCGGCTTTACGGAATGGGGGCGATTGCCCGCCGTATGCGACTTAGGAACGCAGCAAGCCGATGTTGTCATCTTAGGCAAAAAATTAGTCGATTGAATCCCCGACAGCCAAACCGCAAACCTTTCCCAAACACTATCCGCTCCAAACCAAAATGACCGCTCCCCAGACCTGCCCCTGCTCTTCAGGACAAACCTACAACGACTGTTGCGCACCGTTCCACTGCCACGAAAACCTGCCGCAAACCGCCGAACAGCTGATGCGTTCCAGATACAGCGCCTATGTTTTGCACGATATCGCCTATATCGTTGAAACGACTGTCCCTTCCCAGCAACACCTGCTCGACCAAGCCGATATGCTGGCATGGAGTCAGACGACCCATTGGCTGGGTTTGGAAGTCATACAACACGCCAATGTCGGCAAACAACATGCCCAAGTCGAATTCAAAGCCTATTTTCAAGACGGTCAGGAAACAGCGTGCCATCATGAATTATCCGCCTTCGTCAAAATCGGCAATCGCTGGTATTTCATCGACCCGACCACACCCTTACCCGGCATGAAACAAGATTGCATCTGCGGTTCGCACAAAAAATTCAAAGCCTGCTGCGGCCGTTTTTTCAAATAACAAACCCTGCCCATCCGCAGGAAAATTTGAAACCATGCCCGCAGACAGGCTGCATCTCCTGAAAACACCGGTTTCAAAAATGCCGCCGTTCCTTCCCTCTTCCCCACCTCAATCCGCCTGAAAAACAGCCCTTTCCGTTATAATTCCCTTTTTCCCGCCCCATTCCTCAACAGACGACATGAAAGCCGCCTTTTTCCTCCTCTACCTCATCCAGCTCCTGCCCTTCAAAGCCATACACAAAATTGCCAACGCAGTGGGCATCCTTGCCTATTACGCCGTCAAACCGCGCCGCAAAGTCGGCGAGACCAACCTCAGAAAATGCTTTCCCGAATGGAGTAAAGACAAACGCAAAGCCGTGCTCAAACGCCATTTTCAGCACATGGCAAAGCTGATGCTCGAATACGGCCTGTATTGGTACGCGCCTGCCGAAAGGCTGCGCAAATTTGTGCATTATCAAGACAAACACCATCTTGACGACGCACTCGCGGCGGGCGAAAAAGTCATCCTGCTTTATCCGCATTTCACCGCATTTGAAATGGCGGTTTACACCCTCAATCAGGACGTGCCGCTGACCAGCATGTATTCACACCAAAAAAACAAAGCGTTGGACGAACAAATCCTCAAAGGCCGCCACCGCTACAACAACGTCTTCCTCATCGGTCGCACCGAAGGCCTGCGCGCGATTATCAAGCAACTGCGCAAAAGCGACGCCCCCTTCCTTTATCTGCCCGACCAAGATTTCGGCCGCAACGACTCCATCTTCGTCAACTTCTTCGGCATCCCCACCGCCACGATTACAGGCTTAAGCCGCATCGCCGGCATGACGAAAGCCAAAGTCATCCCCGCCATCCCTACGCGCAATGCCGACAACACCGTTACGCTGCGTTTCTATCCGGCATGGGAAAACTTCCCTTCAGACGACGTTGTAGCCGACACCCAACGCATGAACGACTTTATCGAAGCGCGGGCAAGGGAAAATCCCGAGCAATATTTCTGGCTGCACAAACGCTTCAAAACCCGTCCCGAAGGCGAACAGGGATTTTATTGAATTACATACAGTTACAACAAAAAGCAAAGCCCGTCATATTCGGGCTTTTATCATTTCTATTAAATCGAAAATTAACAACGATAGTAACAAATCTTCAATTGAGAATTTTTCACATTAACTCTTTGGATAAAATGGATATTCAGCCCCATTAAACGGGCAACAGAGGAAAAAACCGGCGTATTTCCCGTAAAACATAAATATGATGCAAAATTTTGATTAACATATTAAATTTAATTTAATTTAAAATCAAAGCGTTATAAAATAACATTTTTAAAAAATCAATTGAACCAACCATTTTTTAAAGAATATAATGCCAAATTTATAAAAATATAATTTTAATATTTATAAAAATTTAAAATTAATAGAATTATATTTTGGATTTTTTATAAATATTGGAATATTATAAATATACATTTTACATAAAAAAATAATGTAAACCACTTGGCAAACCCAAATTTTTCGCGTAAATTTCGTTACATCAAATTACAGCCGTACCGGTAAGATTTGATACTCCGGTTTCCTACTGCAAGCTTCCAGCTTGCAAGTGGATGTTTCGAGACTCACTCCCTCGGAACAAAAGTTTACCCGCACGGAGTTGAGCCGTGCAGGTAAAGCCGCAGGCGAAAGCCTGTATTGTTTGTGAAGCGTAAATCTCTGATTTGAGGTATTGGGGCAATCCTGTGGGGGATTGCCTCCTTTTTTTGTTCATCCGCTTCATCACACCCACAAGGGTTTACGGTGAACAAAACAGAAAATACCCATCAACCACCCCACTCCGCCTCAAACGCAAATATAGTGGATTAACTTTAAATCAGGACAAGGCGGCCGAAGCCGTCAGACAGTACAGATAGTACGGCACCGATTCACTTGGTGCTTCAGCACCTTAGAGAATCGTTTTCTTTGAGCTAAGGCGAGGTAATGCCGTACTGGTTTAAAGTTAATCCACTATAACGGGCAAACAAAGCATCGTGTTATTGGCATCCGCCATACAAAAAGGTCGTCTGAAACATTTTTCAGACGACCTTTTGACATACAGGGAACGCGGATTATGCGTTGCCTTCTTGTTGTTGCTGGTACATAGCTTCGAAGTTGATCGGAGCAAGCAGTACGGGCGGGAAGCCGGCGCGGGTTACGCTGGTGGAAATGGCTTCGCGAGCGTAAGGGAAGAGGATGTTCGGGCAGGCTACGCCTAAGAGCAGTTGAACGTCTTCTTCAGGGATGTTTTCCAGACGGAAGATGCCGCTTTGGGTCACTTCGTTGAGGAACATGGTGCGTTCGGCGTTGAGTTTGGCGGTTACGGTAACGGTTACGTCAACGTTGTAGTAGCCGTCTTCCAGCTTCTCGCTGTTGGTGGAAACGCGCATATCGACTTCAGGCTCGCCTTGTTCCAAAAAGATTTGGGGGGCGTTGGGCACTTCCAAAGACAGGTCTTTGACGAACAGGCGTTCGATGCTGAATACGGGTTGCAATTCTTCGCTCATTTTGTTTTCCTAGTTGGGTTTAAAGTTACGGGTTTAATAAAGAATCCAGCCTGCCTTCGCGGTGCAGGCCGTACAAATCGGTAAAACCGCCGACATGAGTATCGCCGATGAAAATTTGCGGTATGCTGCGCTGGCCTGAAAGCTGCTGCATTTCGGCAAAGGCTTCGGGGCTGCGGTCGACGCGGATTTCGTTGATTTCGGCGACGCCCAGCGAATGCAGCAGCCTTTTAGCCATGGTGCAGTAGGGGCAGAATGCGCCTGTATACATCGTAACGGTTTGCATGATTGTTTTCAGAGTTCTAATGGGGTTCACTATATGGGCATATGGTTTATTTTACAATACTTGAAATCGGCTATTTTGCCTGAATCTTTGTTTTCGGGGCGTAAGTGCTGCCTGCCGCCCATGTGCCAAAACGCCGTTTTTAAAGTATGATAAACGACAATCCGAACCGCTTTTGTCATTTGTTTTCCACAAAACCGACGGCAAGCGGGTGGTAGATTAAATTTGAGTCAGAACAGCAACACAATCAGCCGATTATTTCCGGGTTTGGGCAACATCAGTCTGGTTCAAATTTAATCTACTATATTTCTTATTAAAATCAGGAACTAAAACCATGCTTTCAGGAATCCCCATCCCGAAGGACGCCGTCCGTCCGCCCGAAACCGTGCTCGTCAACATCACCCCGCAGGAAACGCGCGTGGCGGTGTTGGAAGAAAACAATATCTGCGAGCTGCACATCGAACGCAACAGCGGCCATAGTCTGGTCGGCAATATTTATCTGGGCGTGGTGCGCCGCGTGTTGCCCGGCATGCAGAGCGCGTTCATCGACATCGGTTTGGAACGCGCCGCGTTTCTGCACATCGTCGATGTTCTCGAACAACGCCGCAACCCCGACGAAACCCAGCGCATCGAACACATGCTGTTTGAAGGACAGTCGGTTTTGGTGCAGGTCATCAAAGACCCGATTAACACCAAAGGCGCGCGCCTTTCCACTCAAATTTCGTTAGCGGGGCGTTTCCTCGTCCACCTTCCGCAGGAAGACCACATCGGCATTTCCCAGCGCATCGAGGACGATGCCGAACGCAACAGCCTGCGCGAACGCCTGACTAATCTATTGCCAGAAGACGCGTGCCACGGCTATATTATCCGCACCAACGCCGAAAACGCCACCGACGAGCAGCTTCTGTCCGACATCCACTACCTGACCAAAGTGTGGGAACACATTCAAGAACAAGCGAAAACCCAGCCGCCGGAAACCCTGCTGTATCAGGATTTGCCTTTGAGCCTGCGCGTGTTGCGCGATATGTTCAGCCTCGACACGCAAAAAATCCTGGTCGATTCAACCGAAAACCACCGCCGCATGACCCGCTTCGCTGAGCAATACGTTCACGGCGCATTGGGCAGGATAGAGTTGTTCAAAGGAGAACGCCCGCTGTTTGAAACCCATAACGTCGAGCAGGAAATCAGCCGCGCCCTACAACCGCGCGTCAACCTCAACTTCGGCAGCTACCTGATCATCGAGTCCACCGAAGCCATGACCACGATAGACGTGAACACCGGCGGCTTCGTCGGCGCGCGCAACTTCGACGAAACCATCTTCCGCACCAACCTCGAAGCCTGCCACACCATCGCCCGCGAATTACGGTTGCGCAACCTTGGCGGCATCATCATCATCGACTTCATCGACATGGCGCAGGAAGCGCACCGCGAAGCCGTGTTGCAAGAACTTGCCAAAGCCCTCGCCTTCGACCGCACCCGCGTCACCCTCAACGGCTTCACCAGCTTAGGTTTAGTCGAGCTGACGCGCAAACGTTCGCGCGAAAATCTCAGCCAAATCCTCTGCGAACCCTGCCCGTCCTGCCAAGGCAGGGGTCGTCTGAAAACGCCGCAGACCATCTGCTACGAAATCCAGCGCGAAATCGTCCGCGAAGCCCGCCGTTACGACGTGCAGTCCTTCCGCATCCTCGCCGCGCCCAACGTCATCGACCTCTTCCTCGACGAAGAGTCACAATCGCTGGCGATGCTCATCGACTTTATCGGCAAACCGATTTCGCTGGCAGTCGAAACCGCTTACACGCAGGAACAGTACGATATTGTGTTGCTGTAAAGACAAAAGGTCGTCTGAAAACGGAATCGGGGTTTTCAGACGACCTTTTGGCAAAATCGGCAGACCATTCAAACGCAGTATTCCTTTAGAAGAAAATGTCCACCATACCCGGCAGAACCCACGCCGAAGGAAACCCAATCAAGTACGGAAAAGCAACAAAAGGTCGTCTGAAAACCAGCCGCCCCTTTCAGACGACCTCCCGCTAAACCCTTCCTAATTTTCCCCTGCTATCCTTCCCGCTGATTAAGGAGAACACCATGCGCGTATTGCTTGCAGAAGACGACAACATGATTGCCCAAGCCGTAGCCGCCAACCTCAAAGACAGCGGCTATGCCGTCGACTGGGTCAAAAACGGCAGCCAAGTTTCTACCGCCCTTCAGGCGCAGAACTACGACTTGCTGCTGCTCGACCTCGGACTGCCCGGCAAAGACGGGCTGGACGTCCTCACCCAAATCCGACACGAAGGCAGCCAAACCCCCGTCCTCATCGTTACCGCCCGCGACGACCTCCACAGCCGCCTCAACGGACTGGACGGCGGCGCCGACGACTACATCGTCAAACCCTTCGACATGGCGGAGCTGCAAGCCCGTATGCGCGCCGTCCTGCGCCGCCACAGCGGCCACAGCCAAACCCTATTAACCAACGGCGCGCTCACCCTCAACCCCGCCACCTACCAAGTCGAAGTCAAAGGACAAGACAAACCCGTCCTCCTGAGCAACAAAGAATTTGCCGTCCTCCAAGCCCTGATGATGCGTCCCGGCATCATCCTCTCCCGCAGCGACCTTGAAGACAAAACCTACGGCTGGGGCGAAGAAGTCGAGAGCAACGCCGTCGATTTCCTCATCCACGCCCTACGCAAAAAGCTCGGCAAAGAACACATCCAAAACGTACGCGGCGTAGGCTGGCTGGTCGCCAAAGAGGTCGTCTGAAACCCCAATCCGCGCATCCATGCCCGCCATGCCATAATCAATATAGTGGATTAACTTTAAATCAGGACAAGGCGGCCGAAGCCGCAGACAGTACAGATAGTACGGCACCGATTCACTTGGTGCTTCAGCACCTTAGAGAATCGTTTTCTTTGAGCTAAGGCGAGGTAACGCCGTACTGGTTTAAAGTTAATCCACTATAACAAAACCTAAAACAGCCTCACCAAACACACTATGCATCACTTCATCCAGACCCTCAAACAATCCCTGCAAGTCCGTATCAGCATCGCCCTGATACTGATGTTCCTGCCTTTGTCCATCATCGCAGGCGCATTCTCCTATTACCAAACCTACCATGAAGCCGAAGAGCTTCAGGACGACCTGTTGCGCCAAACCGCCGCCTACATCAACCCCAAAACCACCGACTACACACAAATAGGCAGCGAAAACCACATCCTCATCCAAACCTTCGGACAAGAAGACACCGTCCCTTTGTCCGACACACTCGGCGAAGGATTCCACACCATCAAAGGCAGCGTTGATGACGACGATGACGATGATGACGACGACGAATACCGCGCCTACATCCGCCAAACCCCGCAAGGCAAAATCGCCGTACTCCAAGAAACCGAATACCGCGACGACCTCGCCGCCACCGCCGCCTACCAAAGCGTCCTCCCGCTGCTCATCGCCCTGCCCCTCATGATCCTGCTGACCGTATGGATCACCTACCGCGCCATGCGCCCCGTCAAAACCCTTTCCGCCGCCCTCGGCAAACGCCGTTCAGATGACCTCTCGCCGCTGGACGGAGAAGGCGTGCCCAGCGAAATACAAGGCTTCGTTACCGCCATCAACCAACTGCTGCAACGCACAGGCGAAAACATCCGCCGCCAGCAACGCTTCATCGCCGATGCCGCCCACGAACTGCGCAGCCCCCTGACTGCCCTCTCCCTTCAAGCAGAACGGCTCACCAAGCTGCCCCAATCGGACGAAGCCCGCGAACAGACCGGACTCATCCTCCAAAGCATACAGCGCAACCGCCACCTGCTCGAGCAGCTCCTGACCCACGCCCGCGCCCAAGGCTCCGAGACCCAACGCAACCTGACCAACATCAGCCTGCAAGCCCAGTTCCGCCGCGTGCTGCAAGAACTCATGCCCCTCGCCCTCGACAAACAGCAAGACATCGGCGTCGCCGTCGAAAACGACCTGCGCATCCGAGCCGACGACACCGAAATCTACACCCTCATCAAAACCTTCACCGACAACGCCATCCGCTACACCCCCGCAGGCGGCCGCATCGACATAGGTTTCAGCGAGACCCCGACCACCCTCACCATCTGGGTGGAAGACGACGGCCCCGGCATCCCCGCCGCCGAACGCAGCCGCGTAACCGATGCCTTCTACCGCATACTCGGCACGGAACAGCAAGGCACCGGACTCGGACTCTCCATCGCCGACACCATTGCCAAACGCTACGGCGGCAAACTCATCCTCGCCGACAGCCGCAACTTCGCCCACGGCCTGCTCATACAGGCGCAATTGGATAAAAGGCTGCTCAAAGCAGACTAAGCACACAAAAGGTCGTCTGAAATCCGTTTTCAGACGACCTTTTTCTATGTTCCATCCCTCCATCCAAATATCCGCATCACAACAAGCCCCCTCTTCCTAAAACACAGGTTTCCCATCCCCGCCGTCCCTGCCCAAGCCATCAAACAACGCGATGCCGACAGCAAAAATATCGCCAGCCCTTCCGAAAATCCGGCTTCCGCCACATTCGGTTAAAGAGCATCAACAAATGTAGGTCTCTGAAAATATGATTAATATTCTCGGAGTAATGTATATTGTTTGCAAATCATTATCAAAAAATATTAGAATATACACTCTTGCTTTAACGCAATACCCCTTAATCACTCAACTAGAGGAAGAACATGAAATCCCCCCATTCCCCCGCCTTCCGTTTCAGCATCATGGTGCTGGCACTGTCTTCAGGTTTTGCCCATGCAGACAACGTTCGCCCCGAAGCGACTGCCGAACTGAAAGAAGTCGTCGTTACCGGTACTGCCGTACCGACCCGCGTTACCCGCAACCAGCTTGACCGCGAAACTTCGACCGATTTGAAACAAGTCATGAAAGACCAAATCGGCATGGATGTCGGCGGCGGCAACGGCGTGGCGCAGTTTTACAGCATCCGCGGCGTCGGCGAAGACAAGATTAATTTGGAAGTGGACGGCACCAGCCAATCCACCAAAATCTTCCACCACCAAAGCCGCTTCCAGCTTGACCCCGCTTTGGTAAAAAGCATCAACGTTGAAAAAGGCACGGGCGCGGCGAGTGCGGGCTTGGGCGCGGTCGGCGGTACCATCCGCGTAACGACGGTTGACGCAAAAGACCTGCTGACCGACGGCAAACCTTTCGGTTTCAAACTCGGCGCGGGCTTGAGCAGCAATAAAGGCTCAACCGGCAACGCGGCGGTTTACGGCTATCAAAACGGCTTCGATGCCCTGTTTGCAGGCAACTTCCTCAACAACCGCGACTACAAAGACGGCAACGGCAATGTCAACCGCGGCAGTCGTCTGAAACAACACAGCTACCTCGCCAAAATCGGCTACGACTTCAACGACGACCACGGCATCCGCCTGACCTACCGTCAGGAATACCAAAAAGGCAACCGTACCGACAAAGCCGAGTTCCAAAACGTTGACAGCTACGTCGGCGTGGACGGCACTTATCAAAAAGAGCAATCCTACAATCTGGAATACCGCGGCCGCAACGTCGGCTTCCTCGACAAAATCGACGCCAACGTCTTCCAAATCAACACCGACGACACCAAGCCGCCTAAAGGCGCGCCTTCCCCGAAAGCCCAAGCTTCCGGCACGGCTCAAGGCGGCGTTCCCATCGGTCAGCTTGAGTTGAGCAAAATCAAAGCGACCGGCGCGAATCTGAACCTCGCCAGCTCCTTCGGCGACGGACACATGGTGAAATACGGCGTCAACTACCGCCACGAAACCTCCGAGCCGTCCGACAAAGGCGCATGGCTGAAGATTCTCGGCCTGTATGACCGCGACAAAGAGAAGAAAGCCGAATACGGCGTGTACGCGGAAGGCATTTGGAACCTGCACCCCGTTACCCTGACGACCGGCCTGCGTTACGACCATTTCAAATACAACGCCGCCAGCAAACAAAGCGCGTCGCATGGCCAGCTCAACCCCAGCATCGGCGCGATTTGGGACATCAATGACAACTTCTCCCTCTTGGCAAACCTCAATCAGGCAAGCCGCGCGCCCCGCCTGAACGAAGCCCTGTTGGCTAACGAACGCGCGGGCGCCGCCGCCGATTTGGACAGCAACCTCAAAGCCGAAACCGCCCGCCGTGCCGAATTGGGCTTCAAATGGCGCAACGACAACTTCAACGTCAGCGGCAGCGTGTTCCACCAACGCATCAAAGACCTCATCGTCTATCGTTGGGCAAAAATCAACAACAACACCGCCTCCATCACCGAACGCGGCAAGATTTACAACGGCGGCACGCTCAAAACCTACGGCTACGAACTTGACGCATCCTACCGTTGGGGCGGTCTGACCGCACGCGCCGGCGTGTCCTACGTCAAACCGCGTCTGAACGGCGAAATGTACTACGGCGAAAGCCCGATTCAAGCGGAAGACCACGAAAGCTCGTTCACCTTCTGGAACACCGGCCGCCAATGGCTGACCGGCCTGTCTTATCAGTTTGAAAACCCCAAACTCGAAATCGGCTGGCGCGGCCGCTACGCCCAAAGCGTGAAATACACCGACGTCGCCCGCGGACAAGGCACGATACACGGCAAGAAATCAGGCTACGGCGTACACGACATATACGCCAACTGGCAGCCGCTGAAAAAAGACAACCTGAACGTCAACTTCGCCGTCAACAACATCGGCAACAAACAATACCGTTCGCACAGCCAACGCTTCCCCGACGGCAACGGACGCACTCCCTTCTACGAGCGCGGCCGCGAGTTCGCCTTGGGCGTGAATTACCGCTTCTGATAGAAACGTTGACAAAAGGTCGTCTGAAACCTGATTTTTGGGTTTCAGACGACCTTTTCGTTATGGAGAACAAGCAATGGACTGCGAACACTGCCCGAAATCCGTTAAAATACCGCATCCTTATTTTCAGACGACCTCAAACCATGTTGGTACTCGGAATCGAATCATCCTGCGATGAAACGGGCGTTGCGCTTTACGACACCGAACGCGGCCTGTTGGCGCACCATCTTCACACCCAAATGGCGATGCACGCCGAATACGGCGGCGTTGTCCCCGAACTTGCCAGCCGCGACCACATCCGCCGCGTCGTCCCGCTGACGCAGGGCTGTTTGCAGGAAGCGGGCGTTTCCTATGACGACATCGATGCCGTCGCCTACACCCAAGGGCCGGGTTTGGGCGGCGCGCTTCTGGCGGGTTCGGGCTACGCCAACGCCTTGGCGTTTGCCTTGAACAAACCCGTCATTCCCGTCCACCATCTCGAAGGCCATTTGCTCTCCCCGCTTTTGGCGGACGACAAACCCGAATTTCCGTTCGTCGCCCTGCTGGTTTCGGGCGGGCATACACAGTTTATGGCGGTGCGCGGCATCGGCGACTACACGTTGATGGGCGAAAGCGTCGATGACGCGGCAGGTGAAGCGTTCGACAAAACCGCCAAACTCTTAGGTTTGCCGTATCCCGGCGGCGCGAAGTTGTCCGAACTGGCGAAGCTGGGCAAACCCGATGCCTTTGCGTTCCCGCGCCCCATGCTCCATTCGCATGATTTGCAGATGAGCTTCTCCGGTTTGAAAACCGCCGTGCTGACCGCCGTCGAAAAAGTCCGCGCCGAAAACGGAGGCGAAATTCCCGAGCAAACGCGCAACGACATCTGTCGCGCGTTTCAAGACGCGGTGATTGACGTCCTCGCCGCCAAAGCCAAAAAAGCCTTGTTGGATACCGGTTTCAGAACTTTGGTCGTCGCGGGCGGCGTCGGTGCGAACTGGAAGCTGCGCGACGAATTTTCTCGCCTGAGCGTCAAAAAGCCGTCTGAAAAAGGCAAACCCAAGCCTAAGGAAGAAAAAATCAAAGTCTGCTTCCCACCCATGGAATACTGCACCGACAACGGCGCGATGATTGCCTTCGCCGGCGCGATGAGGTTGCAGGAGCGGCAGCCCGCGGGCGCGTTCAACGTCAAACCGCGCTGGCCGCTGTCGGATATTGTGAAATAGTGTGCGGCAAAGAAATATAGTGGATTAACTTTAAACCAGTACGGC
>NZ_KV838082.1:19019-32236 GCF_001838645.1 Neisseria sp. HMSC70E02
GCCTTGTCCTGATTTAAAGTTAATCCACTATAAGGTCGTCTGAAACTTGGATTTGGGTTTTCAGACGACCTTTTTGCATGGCTTCAAGCAGAACGATCAACAGCAGATTCAACCGTTCCAATAATACCGGACAATGTGGAAGAACACTGGAGCGGCGAAGCAGATGGAATCTACACGGTCGAGCATACCGCCGTGGCCGCGTATCATGTTGCCCCAATCTTTGACGCCGTAGTCGCGTTTGATGGCGGACATCACCAGCCCGCCGAAGAAACCCATCAGGCAGATGACGAAACCGATAGCGGCGGCTTGACCGTGGCTAAACGGCGTTATCGGCGACAGCAGCGCGGCGAGCGCGGTGGCAGACAAAATGCCGCCGACCGTACCGGATATGGTTTTGGATGGAGAAAGCGAAGGCATGATTTTGGCACCGCCGACCAGTTTGCCCCAAACGTATTGCAACACGTCCGAAGCTTGCACCACGAAAATCAGAAACATCAGCAACAGGATATTGCCGCTGCTGTTGAAATCGTCCAAGTTCAGGAACATCAGGGCGGGAACGTGTGAAAGGCAGAAGATACAAATCATCGACATCCACTGCGTTTTGGCGGCGCGTTCGAGGAAATGGGCGGTTTGACCGCTCAGGCTGGCAATAATCGGCAACACCAAAAACCCGTACACGGGGATGAAAATGCTAAACATGCCGTACCAGCCGTCATAGACGAAATAATATTGCACCGGCAGCAGAAGGTAGAAACACACCACCATGCTGTAATAGTCGCTACGGCGGCGATAGACGAGGGTCATAAATTCGCGCAAAGCGGCAAACGAAATCAGGAAAAACAGCGCCACCGTCCCCGTTTTACCGAACCAAAATGCGACCAGCAGTACCAGCGTCATCAGCCACCAAGCGTAAATGCGGGCGTTGAGGTTGGAGATGGTGGCATTGTCTGCGCCGTTTTTGCGTTTCAGCCATTGCCCGACGATGCTGGCGAAAATCAATATGGCAAATACGCCGGTAAAGATATAGCCTGCCTGCGGGGTCAGATGGGCGGCGGTTTGTTGGGTAATGATTTGGCTGGACGTGTTAACAAAGCTCACGATACAGCTCCTTTGTTTTGTTGAGACTCGTTGCACTCATTTTCAGACGACCTCAATGCCAGCAAGGCTTCGCGGGTGCGCATCAGGAAAGTGTCTTTGTCTTCACCTTCGCGCAGGGTCAGCGGTTCGCCGATGTGGACTTCGCACAACAACGGCACGGGCAACACTTTGCCTTTAGGCAGGACGCGGTTGATGTTGTCTATCCATATCGGCACAAACTCGGTGTCGGGCTTACTCTTTGCCAAATGGTAAATGCCTGATTTGAAGGGGAGCAGGATTTCGTTTTCATCCGTATTGCGTGTGCCTTCGGGGAAGATAATCAGCGAATCGCCCGCTTGGAGCGCGTGGTTCATCTGTTCGGTAATCGACTGCGGATTGTCGCTGTGGCGCGGAATCAAGAGCGCGTTGAAGACGTTTTGGATGATGAAACGCTTGAGTTTGTTGGTCAGCCAGTAATCCGAGCCGGCAACGGGACGCGTCGAAAGCCGCCAGCGGCGCGGCAGGGAAATCCACACCAGCAAAAAATCGCCGTGGCTGCCGTGATTGGCGTAATACACTTTCTGCTGCGGATTGAACGCCAGCTCGCGCGGGCTTTTGGGGCGGACGCCGGTGAGAAAGGATACCGACAGGCACAATGCTTGGTCGGTCAGCCATGCAAGTTGTTTTTTAAGAAAATTTTTCATGACATCAGAGGATTTGGATAAGGGAAACTGCCGCTTGTGCAGCGGTCAGGTAAAGGCTTTTGCGCCACAAGGCAATCGCGCCCGCCACACGCTCCGGCATGGGGGGGTCGTCCGAAACGCGGCGCAAGCCGGTTTGCCGCAAAGTTTGGTCGAAGGCTTCGGGCGTATAGCGGCCGTCGGCAAAATCTTGGAACACGCGGCGGTCGAATTCGATGCGGATGTGGTAGTACAACAGCGCCGCCGCCAAGACAAGCTGCACCGCCGACCACGCGCCGCCGCGTTGCGCGGACAAAGCGAATAGCAAGACGTTGAGCACGGCGGTATAGCGGGCGGTGGCAAGCAGGCGGGCGGTAATCAGGCTGTCAGTGGAATTGTCCATTCACATTCCTTTTTAGTATGGAAACCGTCTTTCGGGGCATATCATGTCCAAGGGTCGTCTGAATTTGTTATCGGGATGGCACAGGCTTACCTAAAAACAAATTCTTTTCTGCAATCAAAATATAAATGGCTACTGCCGACAAAATGGCCGTCTGAATAACCTTGCTGACAGGGTGGGTGGCGAAAATCTCGTTACCCAGATTGGCGCACAGGTGGAATATCGTCGCCACGGCGATGCTGCGCCCGCTTTTGGCGTACAACCAGTTCATCAATAGGACGAAGACAAACATGCTGACCACGAAATTAACCGTGTAGAGTGCGCCTTCGGAAACGATTTGGCTGTGGTAATAGCCTTTGACGAAGGCAAGCGGCATGTGCCAAAACGCCCAATACACAGCAAATAGCAAGGATGCGACAAACAGGCTTCTGCGTGCCGTGAGCGCGTCGGTGCCATAGCTGTGCCACGCCAATTCTTCGGCAACAGGCGAAATGAGGAGCATGAACCATGGCGACAGCAAGGCGGACGTAAATGACGGATGTCCCGAAATGTGAAACTGCGCCCAACTGTGTCCGAAAGCGATGGAAATGAGTTGCGCCAGCACCAAGGTAACCGGACCGAGCAGTGCGGCAGCGAGCAGGTATCGCTTGGGAAAACCTGTCAGGCGGAACAGGCGGTGTTTCGCGTCCGTCCATAATTTGGGCTGTTTGTACAACATGAATGCCGCCACGAGCATGGGGGCGAACAGCCCGGCCAGCCCTAATGCAGCCTGTGCCCACTGGTACTCAACAGCATCAGGACGGTGGCTGATGTAGGCGGCAGCAAACCATAATGTCCACGGAATCAGCAGGGATAAAGTGTAAAACGTAACGGGGCGGTAGCTTTCAGTCATAAGATTCCCTCCTTACTTTGGTTCGGCACAGATGAGTCGTCGTATCGTGAATTTACTTTAAACTAGGACTGCATTGCCTTGCACAAGCTCAATAGAGAATGATTTGCTCAGCTTGATTTTTTCATCTACTTATCTTCGCTATCTCGATTAGCGTCGCCAAAACTCGCTTTGCTCGTTTTGGCGAAACTCTCTGCGTTCGTTTTAGCTTCGCAGAAACTCGCTTCGCTCGTTTTCAGACGACCTGCCGCCGCTTCTATTGCTTTTGCCGTTTCCGGCGGCAGCACCATCTGCGGGCGAGCTTGTTTCAGTTCCGCCGTTGCCTGCGCCAAATCCCGACAGCCGCCGTAAACCAGCAGCCAAGTAAGCACCACCGCCGCGCTGCGTCCGTAGCCCAGCGCGCAACAGGTCAGAACCTTGCCGTGTTGCCGGCGCAATGCTTCCAGCAACAAAGCCGCCTGCACCAAATCGTTTTCAGACGGCACCACCATGTCCAATAACGGCAGAACGCGGTATGCGCCACGATAACGGGGGCGGGGATATTCGGCGCATACGTCCAATACGGCGGGGAGGTCGTCTGAAATTGCCAGGGGGTGCGGAGATTTAGCTTGTGAAGCGGATTTTTGTGGCAAAAAATGGTAGATGCAAGGCAAAAAGCGCAGCAAGGTTGAACACCTTGCGAGCATTTTTAACGCAGCAGATGCCGTTTTTTTCCCCAAAACTCCGCCACAATGCTGCATCTCCGCAACCCCTGAGATACTGCCAATCAACACATCATCACGAACCCGCGCCGTCTTCGCCTTGCCACGCAGCCAGTACGCCATGTTCAGCCGAACGCCCGCCAGATAAGGCATCAGCAAAATTGTTGCCGCAGCCGACAGCCTGCCGTCTGCCTGTTTTTGGAACACCGCCGCATTGCCGGTCAGATAGGCGAAAGCGACTACCGATAGCGACACGCTGACCCATAACATCCACAACCACGCACCGCCGAACAAGGAAGGCAGAGCCGACAATACCGCGCCCGCCAGATACAGCATGGCGATTTTGATTTCGCGGGAACGTGTTTCGGGGGGAGTTTTGGCTTCGCGGAAACTTGCTTCGCTCGTTTTCAGACGGCCTTGAGTATCAAAAGGCCGTCTGAAAGGCGATACGCCGTGTTGCGGTATGGCCCACAGCACCAGCCATCCCAGCAGCGCGCCGGTCGGCACGTCAATAAAATGGTGTTGGTAAGTCGTCAGTACCGACAAAGCAATCAGGCTTTGCCACAGCAAAATCGGCAATCGGATTTTGGGAAACCGCGTCCAATAAAACGCACCGACAATGATAGACAGCGCGATATGCAGTGACGGAGATTGGTTGTACGGCAAATCAAATGCGACCAATGAATCAAACATCACGCCCCACAGCCCGTCGGTAGGCGGCTTCGGCCAGCCGAAATGCAGCGGGAACAGCATAAAGCAAGTAGTGGCGACAATTTGCGCTGATACCAGCCGTGCGACATAGCGGTTTTGCTCACGCGTATCTCGACAAAGGAAAAATGCCGCTGCATACATGAGGTTCAGCGACCAATAAGGCAAAATCGTCCATTCCCAAAACGGAATGCCGCGCTCCCACGCAAAAGCGACTTCCGGCACATAGGTCAGCGATGCCGCGTAATGGTTGGACAAACTGTAGCTGGCATAAAAAAGTATGCCGACCAAAGCAAGTTTGAGTAGAGAAGTTTTCAGCGTAGGTTTCATGTTTTATCTAGTGCATTCCACTTCATCGCCATAATGATCGGAATTCAGGCAGGATAAAACGTTTTCTTTTGGATGGTAACGGAATTCCTGCCACGGACCATCGGACGAAACGGCGCGCCAGTGATGTTGTGAAGACTGGTATTGCTTCAACGTCCTGTTTGCGCCTTTGACACAAAAATTCTGCACCCTACCCGCTGCCAACATACCGTGCCGTTTATCGGTTGGTGTGGTAAATAAGGGAATAAGCTTAGACATATCGGCATTTCGGGCAAACTTCATTTTGACATGGCCGTATCCTTCACCGGATTCGATGATTAAGGCGGACAAGGGCTGTCCAAAAGCAACAGAATTTTTCAATTCAATAGTTAATGCTTCACCATCCGACTCTGTCTGCCTGCTCCGGCTGCGGGCAACGGAGGCGCGGTATTGGGCAGGCAGTTTGCCGATATCGGACTTTCCATAAGGCAAGGCATCGAAATCAACAGCGCAGCCTTTCTTCATAGACTGCAACAACGGCGTCCAGTCAGCCGCAGCGACATAACAGGCGGATGAAAATGCGGAAAGAATTAGTAATGTAAGTAATTTTTTCATTATGAAACTTCACCTTATTAAAATTTGTACAAGCGTAATAACTTTTCCCGAAAATTTCTTTGTATAGCTTTGCATATGGGCATATTGTATATTTCTTCGGAACGGATAAAATATGTCCTGCTTTCAAAACAAAGCAAGGATGGCGCCGGATAGTCCACGCCACACATCACTCTTTTTTACTTTATGGAGTAATACCAGATGAAACTCTTATCTGCCGCTGTTGTAGCCGTTCTGACCGCCGGTGTTTCCATGACTGCCGCCGCCGCTCCTGCAGGCTATGTTCCTTACAAATGCGACAACGGTAAAAAACTGAATGTCGTTTATGAATTCGACCGTAAAGGCAATGCAGTAGGCGCTTCTGCAAATGCAGCCGGCAAACAAATCAGCCTGCGCGTTGACAAACGCCGCTCTGACAGTACCGGCACTACCTTCACCAACAAACGCGGCTTCTCTATGTCTGCCGGTTACATCGACCGCAACACCCACACCACTTCCGAAGTCGTGGGCGTCAGCGATGCACAAAACCGCTTCATCGTGAAAAACTGCGAACCTGTTAACATCGATCGTTAATTTAAAGCAACGATTTAAGTTTCTTCGAGGTCGTCTGAAAACCGAAACAAGGTTTCAGACGACCTTTCGTTTTATCTGTTTCCAGACAAATTTTGAAACTGTTGCATATCTGCACAACTTCCGTTCCTCGCACGTATAGTGGATTAACTTTAAACCAGGACGGCGTCACCTCGCCTTAGCTCAAAGAGAACGATTCTCTAAGGTGCTGAAGCACCAAGTGAATCGGTTCCGTACTATCTGTACTGTCTACGGCTTCGTCGCCTTGTCCTGATTTATGTTAATTCCACTATAACAACCTAAAAATGTTTCGCTACGCGAGAAACGGTAGTGATTCATCAACTCCTCTTTTTATTTCTTCACAGCCAGACTTACGGTAAAGATGCCGTCTTCGTCTATCCACTGATGGATTTTTTCAAAACCGGCTTTTTCTACAAGCTGATCCATTTCCTGCTGGCTGCGGCGGCGCATCACCCAGTTTGGGCTGCCTGCTTTGTGGCTGGTCAGCGCGCGCGCAATCATTTCGAGCTGCGGATGCCACGGCTGGCCGGTGTAAATCAGGTAACCGCCTGTTTCAATCGCATCGCCGAAGCCATAGAGCGAGTTCAAAATCAAATCGTTGTCGGCAAACAATTCATGCAGGCCGGAAACGATGCCCAGCGTAGGACGGGGCTGCAAATCCTGATAATTGGCGCGGTCGTAGGCATTGACTTCGTCGAAGGTAACCGTGTCTTGCAGACCGCGTTCGGCAATCAGCTTGCGTCCGGCTTCAACGTTAATCGGACTGTAATCGCGCAGGCGCACGGAATCGGGCAGCGTGTCGGCAGTCAGCGCGTCGAGCACATAGCGGCCGTGCCCCGAGGCAATATCGAGAACATGTACGGGTTTGCCCGCTTCGCGCAGCTTGGCAGAGGCCGTCTGAATCGCTTTGCCGATATTGATTTTACGTTGGCGGATACCGCGCCAGCCGATGGCGTTGAGATAGTGTTTATCCACCGCCACACCAAAGGCGTTGCTGCCCTGCGGCTGGTTGCGGTACACATAATCGAGCGTGCTGCCGGAGTCGTAGCCGGTTTCCTTGCCGATTTTCAAACCTTCGCTCCAGCGCGCGCCGAGGTCGAGGGCAGCTCGGTAAACCGCCCAAAATGCG
The DNA here is from genome assembly GCF_001838645.1 of Neisseria sp. HMSC70E02. Taxonomy (NCBI): domain Bacteria; kingdom Pseudomonadati; phylum Pseudomonadota; class Betaproteobacteria; order Neisseriales; family Neisseriaceae; genus Neisseria; species Neisseria sp. HMSC70E02. Next base: position 26,113 of record NZ_KV838082.1, read on the forward strand.
CCGCGCGGCGAACAAATAGGCAAAGGCGTGGCCAGTTCGTCGGCTTCGCGGCGGCTTTCGCCGTGCAGGTGGGCTTGGGTCAAATCGACTTGATATAAAGGCTGATTGAAACGTTCGCGGATAAAGCGGCGCATTTCGACAAAGGCGATTTCGCGGTTTTGTTCGCCCAATGTGTCGTGATAGAAACCGGGCAGGATATGGCGTTCTTTGATGCGGCTGCCCAAACGGTTGTAGAAATCGTGTTGCGGTTTGTGGTGAACAACCCAGTCGCTGTCGGAAATCAAAAGCTGCAAGGGCGTGGTAATCGCCTGCGCATCGGCGACGACGCGTTCGGCAGCCTCATACAAACCGAGCAGGATGCGCACGGAAATGGCGCGGGCGATGAGCGGATCGTTGTCGTAGCTGGTTTGGCGTTCTTGGTTGTGGGTCAGGTAGTGGGCTTTGACGTAGCTGTTTACAAAGAAATTACCGCGCCATTTCTGCATGATTTTCAGGCCGGTGCGGGCAAAAGGAACGTAGAGTTTGACTTTGAATGCGGGCGACGCCAATACGGCGCAGCGGATTTTCGGCGCGTAGTCGTGCAGCCAAGTGGACACCAATACCGCGCCGACGCTTTGCGCGATCACGCAGATGTTTTCAGGTTTGATGCCGTATTCGCTTTGGATGTGGCGGATAAAGTCGTCCACATCGGCAACGGAAGTACCGATACTGGGGCTGTCGCCGCGTTCGCCGGGGCTGTGCCCATGACCGCGCGCGTCCCATGCGAAATAGGCAAAATCGTCGAAACCGAGTTCGTCGGCAACAAACATCATCCGGCCGGAATGCTCGTGGCCGCGGTGGAACAGCACGATGGCTTTATCGGCCGAACCGTCGGCAGCGGGTCGGTAGCGGTAGAAAAGCGAAGTGCCGTCTTGGGTAGAAAAGTATTTTTGTTGCTCGGACATGAAAAACTCCTGATAGTCATATTTTTGAACGGTATCATGACACTCTGAATTTATGCAATCGTTATCTGATAAACGGATAAAGGAAATGACGGAAAGAAGCAACAAAAGGTCGTCTGAAACGTTTCAGACGACCTTTACTACGTTTAACGAAGTGCTAAATGACTGCTAATTTTGCCGTGTTTTAATACACTCATCAAAACCCCAATGACACATTTCGAAAGGAAGTCGAACATGAAAAAATTATTATTGACCGCCATCGTCGCTTTATCCGCTGCTGTCGCAGGTGCCAACGATTACATCGAACACCAAATTTACAGCGACAAAAATTTTGAACAAAACCGTACCAAAGCCATCAGAATGCTTGAGCAACGCGGTTATCGCGTTCACGACATCGACGCCGACGACTATCGTGGCAGACCTGTATTGGACGTAGAAGCCTACAAAGGCGGACGCGAATACGACATCAAATTGTCTTACCCCGACTTGAGAATCATCAAAGAGCGTATCGACTACTGATAAACGATACGTTACAACTGCCGCAAACTGCCCGTTTGGCGGCAGTTTTTGTTGAAGAAGAACTTGGATTTCCGGCTTAATCATTACAAACATGATTATCCCAAAAAGTGTAATGTTTTTATTGATAATGTATGACGTTGTGTAAATTCCCCGAATCAGAGGAACTAAAAAACGCTTTTCCCTTTCCATTTAAATTGATTCACTCAAACGGAGGATAAACATGGATTTCCACGATAAAAATAAAAAAGGGCAAGAGCCGCAAAATACGGTTTCTGACTGGGAGAAACCTTTCGAACGACCCGATCCCGATGCGCCGCAGCCTGTTTCCGAAGTTTGGGAAGATTCAGAAGAAGCGTTTGATAAGGGTGAAGAAACATTAAAAACTGAAGAAGCTGTAAACATTGAAGAAGCCGTGAAAGCTGAAGAAACTTTAAAAGTTGAAGAAGCTGCGGAGCCTGAAACTGCAGACCATCAACAAGACAGCAATGCCGAAGAGGCCGTGACGGATAACATCATCCTTGAAGGCATTGAGACGTCGTCTGAAAAGCCCAAAAAGAAAAAGAAAGACAAAAAAGACAAGGCGAAGAAGAAAAAACAAGCCGCCGATGTGCCGCCTTCCGATCTTTTGGGTACGAACAAAGGCGTGGAAACCATGTTCCGCAACGCCGTGCGTTCGGAGATGGAGCTGCTCGCGCTGGCGGCGACCAAGGCGAACATTATGATTTCGCTCAACGGTTTTATCGTGTCTGCGCTGATGATTTCGGGCGCATTTATTTTTTCATCGTCACCCGAATTTCTGATTCCGGCAAGTACGTTTATGATTACCGCCGCCGCGTCCATTGTGTTCGCGCTGCTGTCCGCTTCGCCTGAACGTATCGGCAAAATGCAGGCGGCGCGCGCTTGGGTCAAGGATTTCTTCCGCGGGCGCGCCAAACTGCGTGATTTGAGAACCCGCCTCAGCAGCACCCAAACGCGCTTTTTCAGCGGCAGCCAGCCCAATATCCTGATTTACGAAGACCGTGTGAAGGTGCAAAAAGACCAATATTGGGAAATGATGCAGGAGATTATGGGCGACCGCAAACAAGTCTATCAAAAGATGAGCGATCATCTTTACTGGCTGGGCCTGCTGGCGGACAAACAATTCAAATACATCAACCTGTCCTATGCCGTATTCCGTTGGGGGCTTTTGGCTTCGCTGGCGGCGTTTATCGGCGTGAAGACGCTGCCTTCGCTGCTGACCCAACCTGCCAACAATGCGGCAGAGCTGCGCTCTTTGGGTATTAATATGTTCAACGGCGTGTATGAACCATCCGCCGTGCAACAGCTTCCCGACGGCAAACTGTTGATTGCCGAAGACGAACCGAATCACGCGTTCAGCATCGTCAGCATCGATCCGTCAGGCAGATTTATCGAAGACGAGGCCTTGGATACACGCGTGATCACCGGCTTCAAACGCCGCCTGAGCGACTTGGAAGCATTGGCGCGCGACGATGAAGGCTTTATCTACGCGCTCACTTCGCACTCGCGCACCCGCAAAGGCAACCGCTCGCCCGACCGCGAACACCTGATGCGCTTTAAAATCCAAGACGGTAATGTGTTGGGGCTGACCAGCTACGACAATCTGACGCAGGTTTTGGAAACCGACCACAAATTGCACGACCTCATCCGCGAACGCACCAAAGCCGAAGTTTCCTTTGAAGAAATCAATATCGAAGGCATGGCGTTCGACCCTGTGAAGAAACGCCTCGTCTTGGGCTTCCGTGATCCTGAGTTCAACAATATGGCGCTGGTGGCATTCATCAGCAACCCGAAAGACGTGTTCGAGCGCAACGCCAAGCCTGAGTTTGACGAAGTCGCCATCCTCGACATCGACGGCGGCGGTATCCGTTCCATCAACTACGACCCCGTGTTGAAAAACTACGTCATCGCCAACGAAGTGAAGGATGAAAACGGTCAGAAATTCTCGCAACTGTGGACTTGGAGCGGCAACCCGACCGACGAGCCGCAAAAAATCTCACTGCCTAACCTGCAACACATCACCAACGTCGAAGCCGTCGATTCGATTACGGTCAACGGCAAGCCGCAGATGATTCTGATGGGCGACGAAGGCAATGCCTCGCAGAAAATTACTGCCAAATATATGTTGGTGGATTACAGCCAACTTGGTAAACAGTAGTTTTAAAGCTGATTAAAGGTCGTCTGAAACGGAGATTTAAGGTTTCAGACGACCTTTTTTTGGCGAATGACTACCCCATCCAAACCGATACGGCATTGCCTCGTTTTGATTGGTATCCTTCCGCGAAAGCGGCGGATGTATAGTGGATTAACTTTAAACCAGTACGGCGTTACCTCTCCTTACCGTACTACCTGTACTGTCTGCGGCTTCGTCGCCTTGTCCTGATTTATGTTAATTCCACTATAAAGCCTGCCGATTATGATTCAGCGACATATGATTCAGCGACAAAAGAAAGGTCGTCTGAAACCGAATCATGGTTTCAGACGACCTTTTCACTATTGCCCAAGGGCTATCAGCTTGCGTTCAATCGTTTGTCTGGCCGTGTAAGCATAAACACCACCAGCGAAGTCAGCGCGCCCAGCGTATCGGCGAGCATGTCTTTTTGCGCGTCCCAAATATCGCCTTGCGAACCGAGCACTTCCAGCCCCGCTTCGCCGCCGTCGATCACCGCATACTGCCATTCGATGATTTCGTAAGCCGCCGCCACGCTCATGATGAAGAACAAGGAGAAAAACAGGGCAAGCGCGGGGCGGCAGAGTTTGCGGCGCAACAGCCACTCCGCCATTGGATAGGCGTAGAAACCGATAATGTAGTGGCCGACGCGGTCGAAATGGTTGCGCCCTTCGCCTAAAAACGGCGCAAGCAGGCGGTTTGCCCAATCGAAGGGGACATCGGCGAAGGTATAGTGCGCGCCGATGGTGTGCATAATCAGCCAGAAGCTCATGAATACATAAGCCAGATTGCTAAAGCGGAACAGGCGGTAAGTGGCAACAAGCGCGATAAATACGATGGAAACAGGGATGATTTCGGCGTACCAAACGGCGCGGTCGGACGGGTTGATGCCCGACCAGACGATGAGTGCGGCAATGAAAACCGTGAGCAGCAAAGTAATGGTGTGCGATGTTTTTTGCATGATATTTTCGTTTTATAAAGTGAGTAAAAGATGGGGAAATGGGTTTCAGACGACCTTTAAGCCGTTGACGACGCGCTTATAGCAAGTGTAAACCAGTGCCGCGCAAGCCAGCCACATGACGACGTAGAAAACCGCATGGAAGCTGCCTGCCACCGCATACCATACCGCCAGTACGCCGATAAAGAACGCGCGGTCGCTCTTGCCGAACGGCCCGTCATAACGCCGCCCGTTGCCGTGTACCTGCCCCAACACGCCGCAAAATTCGGTCATCGCCGCCAGCCAGACAAACAGGCCGATTTGTGCGCCGTCAAACGGGGCGATAAAGGCGAAAGGCAGATACAGTGCGGCATCGGCGGCAACATCGGTGATTTCGTTCAGATAACCGCCCAATGCCGACTGCTGACCGAACTCGCGCGCCAGCATTCCGTCCACCGCGTTCAACGCCATACGGACGAACAGCCACACGGGCAACAGCCAAAACAAGGCGGGAACCTGCGCGCCGAGCGACAGCAGCAGCCCGACCGCGACCGACACCGCGCAAGCCGCCAGCGTAACCTGATTGGCGGTTACACCGCGGTTATAAAGAGCGCGCACCAGCGGGCGCAGCAGGTTTTGGAATTTGGGTTTAAGGGCGTAGATGCTCATAATTATGCCGTATGAAAAAACGAAGTGCCGCGATTATAGACGAAATCCGTTATAATCCGTCAACTTTCCCACCACGCGGTTCGCAAACCTCCCGCGTTACCAAAACTAGGATTCACCATGCAAAACCAACAAGCCTTGGTCATCTTCTCCGGCGGACAGGATTCCACCACCTGCCTGATTCAGGCGCTTCAAACCTACGGGCGCGAAAACGTCCAAGCCATCACCTTCCAATACGGGCAACGCCACGCCGTCGAGCTGGAACGCGCCCGCTGGATCGCGCAGGATTTGGGCGTCAAACAAACCGTACTCGACTTGAGCCTGATGCAGCAGATTACGCACAACGCCCTGATGGACGACACCGCCGCCATCGAAACCGCTTCAGACGGCCTGCCCAATACCTTCGTGGACGGACGCAACGCCCTGTTCCTGCTCTACGCCGCCATCTACGCCAAAGGACAGGGCATCAGGCACATCATCGCGGGCGTGTGCGAAACCGACTTCTCCGGCTACCCCGACTGCCGCGACGTGTTCGTCAAATCCATGAACGTTACCCTCAATCTGGCGATGGATTACGCCTTCCAAATCCACACCCCGCTGATGTACCTGACCAAAGCGCAAACTTGGGCGCTGGCGGACGAACTGGGCGCGCTCGACTACATCCGCGAGCAGACCCACACCTGCTACAACGGCATCGTCGGCGGCTGCCACGAATGCCCGAGCTGCGTGTTGCGCGAGCGCGGGCTGACGGAATATTTGAAAAGTAAAAAGGTCGTCTGAAAACGTGTTCCGTCCGTAGTGGGAACGTCTGCGGCAAGAGGGCGGTCGAATAATCAGCCGAGAATATAGTGGATTAAATTTAAATCAGGACAA